>DOOY01000348.1:0-8432 GCA_003514765.1 Nitrosomonas sp.
CATTTTAAACTTTGAAGGATTTTTACTTTGGCACTCACCAATATACTTATACATTTGGACTGCTTTTTTATAACCGCCGTGGTAGCTAATTATTTTTTTGCAATTGGCTACATAAATAATTTTTGCATTATTCGATATATAATTTTTGTCTTCGGGTCCATATAGCCCTAATGCCATATCCCATTCAGCTGCACTATACATTTTTTTGAGAATTCTATCACGGGCAGAATGGAAAACGAATAACCGATTACATGATGAAACAGACTCGTAAAATTCTTCACCTGGTTCAAGACATTCATTATCAACCGCAGCTGCAGTGCAAAAATAATTTCTGATTACATTCTGGCTTGAACATTCTTTTAGTGCCTTCAAACCAACTCTTCCTCCCAAACTATGTGTCATCATGTCTAAGCTGCTTGCTGATTTTGCCAGGTCTTCAATTAAAAAACGGAAAACGCGCGCAATAGAGTTGGATCTGGATTTTACTTGCCACCATTCCAATGCTTGGTCGCCACCTGGCCAGGAATAGCCAATTACATAATCATAGATGCCGGGTATTAATTTATTAATCTGATTTTCAATGACTTGGTAAGCATCGTAAACTTCAAATTGCTCATTGTTATACCCGTGTACCAATATTAAAACATTTTTGTTTTTTAACTCTTTTAATAAGTCAGGAAACACTATGTTTTCTCGTAGTGTTTTGCCTTTATCCAAGTCTATTTCCCGAATAATATGACCGGTAGCAGATATTCTATCTGGATCAACAAAATTTTCTCTTGAACTTATAATAATCATTATCGAGCGCCTCCTATTGACTAACTATTGATGGGCCGTCGTAGTTCCTTTCTTGCTCTGATTAAATTTCATACCTTTTCCACCAAACACTATTTCTTAAAATTTTCCCGTTTCCCTGCTTTCAGAAAGATTTTGTCAAATGTTTCCAGGTGCAGCCTGATAAATACCGCAGCTAATGCGGGAGGTAAAGCATGTGCAAGAAACCGCCAGATAAAGGTAGCCGGTTGGCGTATTGACTTATGCAGGGTATAGAGCGCTTTCCAGCGCGAAAGGAGAACCGATAGAATCATGACGAGAACAATTACGACAATATAAGCGAACAAATCGTATTTTGTTTTGCTCTCCAGCGGCTGATTAAGATAGGCTTGAATTTGATCACCTAACAACCACCAGAAGGCGGTGCCAATGATAGCGGTGAGCAGCAACAACAAAGTGATACTCATAGCCGGTTTTAAAAAGAACACCTTCAAAAATTGCTTTTTGGAAGTTTTGAGGTGTTTCATTAAATCGGGTCTGATATTATTACGCATTTCTTCGAACATATATGAAAATCGCCACTGACCCTTGGTCGTTCTCTGTTGTTCTCCAAACTGATATTTGCTCATCAGGTAACCATCAGCCATTAACGTATCCGCTTCGATGTCTGAAAAGGAATCCAGATCTGTGCGGATATGTGAAATTGCATCCTGAATTTCCGGATGTACGCCAAAACAAAGGCTCTGGTCTTGTTCAGGTGCTTTTGGATTCGGTTCATCAATATACGGAAAAGTTTTTGTAGCTAATCCTTTACGTAAATACATGAATGTGGTTTTGATGTCGCTATCATCCAGTATGCTTTTTAGCTCTTCTTCTCGGACTCTGTCCATCAAAATTTTGTTGCTGCGCATTAACACTTGATAGATTTGGGTTGAAGGCGCATTTTCATCACTCATATGTCCGGATGCATCACTGACAATCATTTCGTCACATTGTCTATCTATGAGCGCTTTGATACCCTGGTTATCGTGTACACCGCCATCAATAAGTTGAATGCGGCAGTCTTCCTGGTACATCTCGCTGATAGCCAGTGGATGAAACAAAGCCGGTACGCAGGCAGAAGCGGCAACAGCATGCCCTAGTTTGGTTTCTCTCGGTCTTTCAGGCATGTCTTCATATCTTTTGGGTCTGTTGAACCGGCAATTCTTGTCGATCATGGATAAGGATTTTGATCCAGTAGCATCAGGTTCACCCATTCGCGATGCTTCAAAGCGCCAGTTGTGACCGCTGTTTAACGAAGTGGCGTTGATCAGAATTATGGGTAATTTGCATGCGTCGTCTTCGATAAGTGTGTTTAAAATGGGTAATTTAGCGGCGAAATGCTGATGTTGCGTTTTGTTGAATTCATCGGGGTGCGCTGGCCTGCCACCGGGGCTTATTTTTAAGTCGCGCATCTTTATCATTTCATTGCTTTCGGGGTTCAGAATCGGACGGTAAAATAATTCATCATATAACTCTGCTAACCGATCGCTTCTCGAGTAGCTGGCGAAAGACATTTTGAGGTTTTTTAACGGATTAAGGAATGTCCGCATGCGGATATTTTTTTGTACCCCTTCCAGAAACTCGATTTCAAGTTCCTGAACCAACTGAACCAACTGCTCGTTTGTCGGTGAGGTATTTGCTTCAAATAATTTTTTCAGTTTGACATAGTACATGGAACCAACAATAGAGCCACCTGAAACAGTAGAAATGACCTCAACCTGTTTGAGTTTTCCAATTTCTGCCATGCGGGCTAAAACGCCAATATGAAAAAAGGAGGCGCGGAATCCGCCACCGGAGAGAGCTAGGCCGAGTTTCATGATATCCTCCCATTATTACTGGAAATATTGCTTTAATCTGTCCGCGTAAACAAGAAATCAGCAGCGGCTATTCCAAAATAAAAAATGCCGGGGCCGGTTTTGTGTTGATCATTTAGTGCATCTGATTACCTTCTGTAAAATAAATCAACCTGGCTGTTAAAAAATTTTGTTAGAAAATCGAATTGTCAAACAAGAACCTTCAAAAAATCATTTGTAACGTTTGATCAAGCCCGTCTGTGCATTTTTTCCTGAAAATTGTACGTTCAGCTGAAAAAATTAATCAAATATTTCGTCTCCAGTAGGTTCCAAATGAGTGGTTTCATTCATTTCCTGACGGAATCTGGACAATTCGAAATACATTCTAAACCGCGCACGATTTAGATTGCCTAATGGCCGATGCTCGGGCAAGCAGTGCCAGGGATTCATTTTCAGGCGTTTGGCAAATTCAAACTGCGCCTCAGAATCAAATTTCTGCTTTGGAATATGTACCGTTGCGGCAGGAATAAATGGAGATAATTTTTCTGGCCAGCGAATCGAGCCATCTTCGATCGGCATTCGATGCGGATCGGTTTGTAGCTGAATCATCAGATCGAATTCGACATCTTTTTCAGCTAATGTTTTAACCATGTTATCCCGCAGATAATTGAATGGAACTTCACCGAAGGGAAGGCCCTGGATATGACGTTCAACGTCTTTTGTTTTTGGGATGAATGTGTACATCATGGCCTGGCCTTCACCCAGTAAATACGGGGTGCAGCTCCAATAGCGCTGTCCCAGCGGATTGTATTGAGTTTCGTTCCACAGGCTTTGCATAAAAAAGTCAAGCAAGTGGGAATCCATCGGGTTAAGAAAATAATACAGCGTCATGTCCCTGAGACTCCAATACTGCAGTTTGACATTTTCCCGTGTATTGGGTGTGACAAAAGTTGCGCCGCCGCTGGTGGTAATAAGATCCTGCGTGAATTTCTCTTCATCCATGAGTTTTTTGCCGGGAACGCCCATAAGTTTTACCGCCATGCTCATAAACCCGACATCGTTAATGTCTGCGGGTACGTTCGGCCCGGGCCCGGAATAACGGACATACGCCGGGTAACTGCGTGGTTCTGCAAAAATCCCCTTTCGGCAATGCTCTGGCAGGTCATCGCGTATGGTGACTGTCGCACGTACTATCCCATGTGTTTTAGTATTGCCGCCGCGCTCGTAACCGCCAGGTTTAAAGCGTCCGCGCATTTGATCGGACATGAGATCAATAATCTGATTCAGGCTTTCTTCCTCGTCAGGGTCGATTTTTTCTTCAGCTATTTTTAGACCCAGATTCTTGCGCCGACGGTTTTTAAAATACTGGATGATCCTGGCTGATGGCTCGCGAAAGAGAAAATCCCATTGTTGACGAAACCAGGGTTCAAGCCTGCGCTCTATGCGCAGCAATATAATCAGAAAATTATGAATGGCCTTCAGTATACGGCTTACTATAGGGTTTCTGTCCATCATGATGCGCTATCTCTCCCGGTAGCAGGTATGGCAGCAATGTATTTCAAGGCGCGTAACCCTGGCATAAAAAAATAACCACCGCCACGTACCGTTACAAACTGCGGCAAATGGCAAACTGTTTTCATCGGTCCTGCTGCATCGGGGCGATTAAAATGATCAGTGGGTTGGCCGTCTATTAGCGGTTTACGATGCCCTGTCAATGGTCCTCTTTCATTCTGTAGTCCGCCAAATTTACTATTGACCATCCAGGCATTCTGAACAAATTCAAATTGCCGGGAAATATTAGCGACCAGACAGATAAACTGTATGCCGCGATCCTCGGCAGGTGCATCGGGCTTTACAGCGTCCTCCGGAGACAATGCGGAACCATAACTGCGGCCTCTGCGTAGCAGACGATGAAAGCGGGAGGAGGCAATCAAATCTTCTTCAGGTGTCTGCGCAAAACCGAGTATTCTAATCAAGCGGCTGAAAAAACCGGTTACACCTGGCGGAAAATCGCCTGTGCGAGGGTTTGCTCTGCGGACATGTGCGCCAACCGGGCAATGATTGCCTTTCGGGTCGAGATCAAAGGTGAAATTGTTTCCATGATCTTTAGGTGCGATGCCGGGGATATGTTCTTCAATCAATGGCGTTCCGTCGCGCTCTCTACCCACTATGGCGGCAGCGAGCTGTTCGCGTTGATCAGCATCAGATGCTGTTGCTTTGTCGAGGAATTGCCAGAAGCCGGGGACATCCTGACTTAGCTGCCGTAATACCAGATATGTTCCATTGCGGCCCAGGTCTTTAAGTCGAGGTTCGTCTTCGGCATCAGGCAATTCCGCTGCAAACCTGTCTTCCTGCGGATCAATAAGCGGGCGGGGTGTGTAGTGTCCATATTCATTCGGGTAGCCCAGCACCATCTCGCCTGGCGCCAGCAAATTGGAATAACGGTCGCGTTCATGAAGATCCGTGCTTTGTTTTTGCTTCCAGTCAATGGTCGGCTGGCTTATACCATCCACAAATCCAAATGGCTCAATTTCGTCAATAGACTGAGTCGGCAATTGGCTCAGTAAATGAAATGCCTGTGAAAAATGTTCTCCTTCAACCGTTGTCCGCCAGGTATCCAGTTCGCCCTGTCTGGCATACAACAGTAACAAAACATGCGGCACGGTAGCTTCATTGCCTCCCCATTCCCACTTATCCGGTGTGTTGTCGCCCACATCGCCGAGACGGCGTGAGCGGCTTTCATCGCCTGCCATACCGACAATGAATTCTTCAGAGAAGCCTTCGATTACGGATTCTTTCAGATTCAGCGCGCGTAGCCCTTCGACGGAAAAAGCAATTTGCAATGCGGTATCCGGGGAGGGGGCAGTCATAGTGGCATTACTGATCGGAGCCTCGCTCAGCCATTGTTTGGCTGCATCCACATTGGCAATATTCAGCAGCATAAAGCATGTATCGGTTAACTTTCCATGGCCAAAGCGCAACAGTCCCTGCAAGTCATCAAATTCAATGTTGCTTGGTTTATTCATTTCACGCCCTCTGTTCAAATCAAGCTCAGCCATTCGCGGAGTTCTGCGTCATTCCACTGCCGATTTTCTACACCTTGGCGGATTCGGCTGTTACGCGCCAGATCAACGGCAGTTAATCCCGGGTATGCCTTATACCAGACTTCAGTGGGTATTTGATGTCGTCGCTGCGTATATTTGAACGGATGTTCTCGTTGCGCACCATCTTTAATTAGCCACGTGGTAGTTGGATACCCGACGCCATTACTGAAAAGAAGATTTAAACCCCAGCCAACCTTGTTAATAAAATCGTCCATATAGCTCTCATGGCTGCCATCATAATTACTGGCGAAAAAGACACGATGGTTATTATCCATAAATACCCAGCGGGCAAAATGGATGGTTTTTATACGCGCGAGGTAACCCCGGTTATAAATATGCCTGGCGACATAGTCGGTCAGAAAAACAATAAATTTAAAGGTCAGCAAACGGAAAAGGCCTGGCTTGACATCGCCAAAAACGCTGTATTGATTGCTTATATCCCAGTCTTCCTGAGCTGTCAGAATTTTGATATGCTCGCGGCTGGGTCTAATGAAAAGCTCAGGATCAGAGCGTTCCAGCATGCGTAAGCGTATTGCAAAAAAAGGTGCAATAACCAGAAATATCGGCAATAAAAGCAGCAGGATCAGCGGGACGCCGAATTTATACAATAAATTTTTAATTTTCCAATCAGTAGGCGTCGGCTCTGGCGGTGTGAGTGTCAACTTGCCTTTATGCTTTTCCATTTCGACATAGGACAACAGCTTTTGTCGTAGCGGACGGATATTATCTTGTCCGACTTCATCGACGATTTGTTGTAAATAAGCAGACAAACTCTGATGTAGCGCAGCTTCTTCATGAACTTGTTTAACTGTACGGCCAAGCCAGTTGACATAGTTTGCCTGTGGATTGATATTGTGTTGCTTCATCCAGTCCAACAGATCAGAGCGCTCTTCGGGAAAATCTTCACAATATGAAAATATTTGCTTCAAACCGGGTGCGGCATGTTCAGCCAGTTGCGCCAGAAACGAATCTTTATCGCCGTCAGCGTCTCCAAGAAAAGCAAGGGTAGGACGCCACGGTCTCGGGTTGACGCCAAATGCAGTAATTTCGTGCGCTGTTTTTGCTTCGATGATGACAAAGCGTGCAAAATGCAGGCGGTCAAATTGACCAAATGGTACCAGGCCGTTTTCAGGATTGGCATGGCCGGGCACTTCTTCCTGGTTCATGGATGCCAGCAATGTGCGTAAATTTTTTAGCTCCCCAACGCGCACCGTCGCGGTGATCATAAAAGTGGATTGAGGTGTCATAATTTTGTCTCAGGATGGACGTTTGTACATAAGATTTATCTAATCGACGTTATCACGTGTCAGGGCAAAATCAAGCACCCGCGTTTTTCCCCACCATACTTTGCCGAGATAGACCCCCGGTTCTATTTCACGAATTTCGTCGCGGATTACTTTGGCTACAAATGAAGTTTTGGAATAGTCGATGACGATAGTATCTTTACCATCCAGCCAGCTTTTATCGCGATATACCTTGGCAACAATGAATGACAGGCTGAACGGCGTAATTTTATTCACAAGCAGGCCTGCCTGTCCATCGGGGCAGAAAAGATCGAATACTTTGCCTTGCCACGCGAGCAGGCGGGCAAAAGCGGCAACAATTTTGGAAAATATAGAACCCGCTAATATTGCGGTGCCATGCGTATCGCCACTCGGAATGTTGCCCGGTTCGGCGTTACGATAGATTTCATCAAGCTCCTCACGCGATTTGCTCAACCAGGTTTTTACCGTATTATTCATTTTCGTTACTCCTTAAAAATTTGAAAATTTACTCAAAAATTATTAATTCCAAGAGAACAAAATGCCTGAACAGCTGAAAAAACTTACTTATATGATGATTAAAAAATAATAGAATCTATCCATTTTTTTAACAATAAAGCTAATAATGACTTTAGCACAATCCTTATAAAACGTACAAGAAACATTATTAGTACTGATTCAATTTTCTGTTGGGAGTGGTGCAGCATTCACTGAACTGGTTCATCAGGATGTGGGATTCTTAAACGATATAGCGGTTCTGACAATTGCTTCAACGCGGTACCGGAACATCATTTGAGTTGGCGGCAGATTAACATTGCAGGCCGACGGTTTAATCAGTATTCTTGACAAAGGGATCCTTTTGTTGCCGAAATCCTTACCGCCAGCAATGCTGAAAAGATGACTCTGATTACCATCTTTAAAATTGGTGGTTTACGGTTCTGGTACCTGGTACGTGTTTTCTTCAGGCAAAGTTATACAGCTGTTTTGCCGCGCGCACATTGTATTTGCTTGAAAAATAATTTTAAGTATGATGTTAATACGCTTTTCTATAAAGTTGATGTTATGTCTAATACAACATTTCCCGACTCAATCTCGACACCGGCATCATCGATTGATGACGCGATCAGCCAGATAACCCACATCATTAACTGGGCAAAGCAAAATGATTCGCGCATCGGGTATTTTGCAGCGCTATATCGTCAGATCCTGGAACAAACAAAAATAAGAATCGAACAAAATGTGTTTGATAACGAACCGCGCGTAACCCGGCTTACTGTTATATTTGCTAACCGCTATATCCATGCGTGCTTTCAATATTTAACAGGACAGTTGCCATCCCGGTCCTGGCTCGCCGCATTTCATGAAACCAAACGCTGGCGGCCCATTGTGTTACAGCACTTGTTATTGGGTATGAATGCGCACATTAATCTTGATCTGGGAATAGCGGTTGTGGATAC
>DOOY01000348.1:8553-11059 GCA_003514765.1 Nitrosomonas sp.
TGTTCCAGCCAGTGAATTGCCGGATATGAAGAATGATTTTGATAAAATTAATATGGTATTGGCCAGCCAGGTAGAGGGGGTACAGCAGAAATTAGCGGGCATCTGGCCTTTGCTCAGATTGTTGGATACTTTATTGGCTGATGCTGACAATATCGTTATCAACTTTAGTATGGAAAAAGCGAGGGAAGCAGCCTGGTCGTTTGCAGAATCTTTGGCACCTTTATCAGAAGAATTGCGTGAGCAGGAAATCATGAAAAAAGATCAAACCGTCGCTTTGTTTTCCGAAGTCATATCCCGTCCGGGTTTTGCCAAGTCATTCGCTTGTTTCATGATTCGTTTAGGTGAGCGAGGCACTATACGCCGGCATATAGAGATATTGGAATAAATCGTCAGAGTGTACCTGGCCTAGGATAAACCGCGCAGCGGATGACGGCCTGGATCAAGCGGCATTTCTGTATCCCAAGGCTCAAATGCATTATTGATATTGGTCAGTCCGGTTTGTCCAAGTTCAGGATAATGACGTAATAACACTGTTTTAAAATCGGTCGCATCAATCCACGCCAGTCCTTCCTGCGTGTAAACCTGTGGATTGTAGTCGTCGGTGTAGAAGCGATCTGCTTGCAGGCGGCGGGTTGCGTTGAGAATGAAGATTTGAAACATGGTTTCACCGAATCCGAAAGCGGTTGGACGGTGACCTTCAGCTAACGTGCCTATCATTAAATCCAGCAGCTCTACATCATCGCCGTACAAGCTGCGAATAATACGGACATGCTCCCTGTTATCGGTTAAGTCTTCAAAAGTGCTGATTGGATTCAGCCCCAGTTGGCGGCGAAATTCATTGTAACGTGGCACGCCACGTTCGCGGGCGCGCAGCAGATCCACCGCCCCAAGATCGAAAAGCGGATTTCCCGGAATGCTCATTTCCTGCATGAACCTCGGATAGTTATTGAGTACCAGCTGACCGGGGTGCATTTTACCGAATGAGTAAAACAAATCAGCTAATGCGATGCGCTGGGTGATTTTGAATGATCCTGCCTGCCGGGTTTCCGCAAATGGTATCGTTTCAACAAGCCTGTCGTTATTAATGGCGCGCAATGTGAGTGATTCAGGTAACAGCGAATGCATGCGATAGACTTCCACAAATTCTTCGGTAAGCCCGTAGGGAGAATTGTGTTTATCTATTGGATTGCCAACAACGCCGCCTAATTCTGGATTGCGGACATTGATGCCGGCGACGGTCTTGCGGTTTTTTCCGGATCTGAAAAGATTGGTCAAAATACCAAACCAGTTTGCATTGAGCGCAATATCGAGGCAGTGATTCGGCAAAATAGCAGGCGTCCATTCGACAGAGTGAATTTTTGCGATCACTGCGGCATTAATCAGGCGTGCTACATTGAACAAGCGGTTGTCATCCCACGCCGGGTAGGCCGATTTTAAGTGGTTGCAAATAGCATTATGTTCGCGGACAAACAGGTTGTGCAACATTGCGAGACCAACCCACCAGTTTCGCATAAAGCCCGTTTCTTCGATACCATTATGATCAACTGGTAATGTTCCGTTTTTGTTTAAGCGCAGTTTTCCATTCACGCCGCTTCTGAGAAAATCCGTTTTTTCCTGGTCGCTGCCATAAATTTGCGATCCATCCCACCAATGTGTTACTTCGTTGATAAAGGTAACAGGTGTTTGTTCCCCCTCAGTCCGGTATGTCGGGTCAGGCTGTGTCCTGGGAACATACATGTGGGTCTGACGGTATTTGATCCGTGCAGGATCGTGACCTGAAAGAGGGATTTTGTGGTATTCCCATGACATGTTTTCACCGTGGCTGATCCAGTCGTGATTCTGAAATTGAATCCATGCTGCGGCCAGCAGGTTCAAAAAAGGAATTTCCTTCATCGATTCTCCGCGTGTCAGTAAATGCCGACTGATCTCACGCGGATTCGGCGTCATCAGCCTGTCACCGCTTTCGGGAAGGATTGCAGTGTTGGCAACATTGCGTTGAAATCGCGTTCCGGCTGCACCTTCTTTGGGATCTGCCAGGTTGTTCCAGGTGCCATTGGCCGTCCGGAAGTGTGTCACACCGTCAGGCGGTTTTTGATTTTCTGGTTGGAAACCGATAAGTTTGTCAGCAGGGTAGGTTGTTTTGAGATTGTTTTTGTTGAGGCATTCGCGCATGTAAGCAAGCGTTAAGATTCCCAGAAAAATGCTCCGTCGGTACCAGTTAGTCCAGATCTTGTCGCGGTAGCCTGCCAGTGCGCCCCACAACAGTGTCATTCCGTTCATTATGCCTGTTGTAATAACGCCTATGCTGTTTCCAAGTATATGCCGTATCTGTTTGAATATGGCTGGCGGACAGGAAGGTTGCAACGGTTCAGGCAGATTTTCTTCGGTCATGTCTGCCGGTGCCAGCAAGGTATTGCGGTCAAAAAAGCGAACCGGCGGGACCGGCTGGTGGATTTCAGAAACCGAATTTCCCCGGGCGCGCGCCAGCATGTCGCGCCAGTCACTG
>DOOY01000255.1 GCA_003514765.1 Nitrosomonas sp.
GAAAAATATACATCTAGAAAACTACTTTAATTTACCAAAATATGCTTATTTATAACAGCTTATTCTAATGGCTTCCATTAGAAATCAAACCTAATGGGAAATCTGGGTTCATAAGTCGCGATAAACAGATCAAACGCCTTGTATGCATCATTTCTTGTCTCTGCCTGCCAGATTTCATGCAGAGCAGATTTCACTTTTGGCTGAATCAACTTCGGTACGCAATTCAGCACATTACCCGTTTTATGCATCCAACAGCGCTGTTGCCGCGTATCTGGATAAATTTCTTCCAATGCAGCCCAAAATCCCATTGCACCATCACCGATACCGAGTTTTGGCGTATTCATGCCTCTGGCTTTGAGTTTCAGCAGTACTTCCCGCCAACTCTGAGTAGATTCCCGCACACCGTCTTCTATGGCTAGAAAGCGCTTATCTCCTCGTTCGTTAACGCCAATAATGACTAAAGCACACAACCTGGCATTTTCTGCGCGCAGGCCACTGTAGATCCCATCAGCCCAGATATAAACCCAGCGTTCTTTATTCAGAGATTTATTGCACCAGGTTTTATAATCCTCTGACCAGATCTGTTTCAACCTGGAAACCGTACTGGCCGACAGGCCGCTGGCTTCAGGACCAACCAAAACTCCCAATGCGGTGGCCATTTCTCCAGTCGAAACACCCTTCAAATACAGCCAGGGTAACGCTGCCTCCAACGAAGCTGTCTTCCGTACATACGGCGGCACCAGGGCTGACCGAAATGTCACAGGATCTCCATCTTTGGCGCGTACCTTCGGTATCTTAACCGTAACAGGCCCTATACCTGTCTGTATATTCCTCTCAGGTTGATAGCCATTACGTACCACAGCAGTTTTCCCATCACTCAGCTTCTTGCCGGAAAATTGCTCCATAAATCCTGCCAATTCAGCTTCAACAGCTTGCTCCAGCAGTTGTTTGGCTCCCGTCCTTAACAACTCTGTCAACGAATCACTAAACTGATCTGGACGTGTCAGTTCAACAACGGTATTCTTCTTCATGGCGGTATATCTCCTCAGGACTGATTTAATTGTTTGCTGACAACGAATCATCCAGGTATACCGCTATTTTTCAACCGCTCAAACACCAGATTTAGTTATAACTCTGACACCTATGGTGCAGGGCATTTACCAAGTTTGGTATGCTTTGCTTTTTCGCTTCCATCTTCAATTGCGGCCGTCAGCCAATAATGTGCTTTTGTGCAATTTTGCGCTACCCCATGCCCGTTGCTATACATCAGCGCTAAAAAGTACTGAGCCTCATTTTCATTCTGCCAAGCAAGAGCCATAAACAGTGCAAATGCACCAGCAAAATTTAGGTTCTCCCTATGATTCTTTGCAATTATTAGCTCACGAGGGGTATGCGTCCCATCATCTATTACTATCTCGTAGTCATTAATATAGCTCATTAAACACCACTCAGAACCAGATAACTTGAACGCATCCACAAGTGCTAAATAATTCATTAGAAACCTAACAAATATTTTTTCATCTTTTAATCCAATTGAATCCGGCATAATTTGTTTTTGTAGTGAGTATTCGAATGGGTTTTGTTTTAAAGAATTACGTATATTCAACGCGACATCAATCCCTTCGCTGACGTTGGGCTCCTGACCAAGGCCAAATAAGTTCACTAATGCATCATAGATTTTTTTATCGTTAAGCTTTAGAGTTCGTGAATGCCTCTGCGCAGCGGTATAATGATAAGTTGCAATGTCTACGTCGTATAAGTTGTCATAGGGCATACTATGTAGCAGTCCTAGCATTAGGTGTGCCATTGCGTCATCACCGTATTTAGCTGTTTGTGTTTGGAATAGTTCGTATACTGCTTGAAATTCACTTCCGTAAAATTCTCTCCCACACAATAAGCGGCTTTCTAATAAATTTAACAAACTTAGTAGAAACTTTGCATATATGTTGTTCGATAACTCCGCCATTTCTAACTTGTCTCTAATTCTTTTTACATAATCCCCGGCGCTAACGTCGTTAGAAAAATCAGCTTTAGACATTAAGACCAAGACTGGAAGAACTGAACCAGATTTGGCTGCTTGTATTAACCAATAAATTCCTTCATTCTCATCATCTTTATCTTTACTATTGAATAGTAAAGTCCCCAAAATCATTTGATCATCTGGGTCTCCAAGATTCGCATTTTCTCGTAAAAAACTTATTCCATTCTTGTCATCTAAAGAACCTAGTATAGATTTTACATGTTGGTCACTCTTGTTTTTATTCAGATGTTTTTTGTATTCTCTAATTGCTTTTTTAGTTTCACCCAAAAGAACATAAAGAGATCCATTAAGATAATGCTCTTGCGGATGTCCCGAAATCTTTGTTTCGGTATTTTTAAGTGTCTGAATGACGACATTTTTATCTAATTCATGATTGAAATATAACTGAAGAGATACATACGATAACTCGACTAACCCCAAGAAAAAGTCATTTCGTTCTTCTAATACTTGTAATAAAAGCTCTCTTGATCTTTGGTATTCGTTTTTCTCTAGGTTTTCCAAAGCCTTAAAATATCGGATAACATGTGTCATTTGCGTGTTTAACCTGCTCGCACACCTATCAATGAGATAAGTTGGGTTTTCTCCATATCGTGTTCGCACCCTGTAAAAGTACGCTTTGCATGGCTTAGTTGCAGAAAAAATTGCAACCGCGATATCCTGCAAAACCTTTTGGTTAGTTCCTTCGCGAATTCTTTCATCTAATTTGGTGCCTTCCAAGTTGATGTGAACATGGTATCCTTCCGATGATTGAGTAAGTTTACTAGACACTAACCCTCTAGAATTACAACAATGTTTCTGCAACCACTCAAAAATATTGAAATCTTCCTTTACAATATTTACTTGGAGTGGTTTTGTGGCAAGTGTTACGGCATTTAATAGATTGCTTAAAATAAATCCCTTAGGAAGAATACTAAACTCTCTCGGGCGCCTCGAAAAACCTCGACTCGCCCGCTTTTGGTAGACTTGGTAAAATTACGCTGTCCTGAAACCCATTCTTCTCCTGCTGATGAAACCACATAGCGCCATCAAGCTTGACCTGTTCGCCGACGAACACCACCGCAAGAAAATCGACTCGCTGGGTGACCCACTGGTTGAGATCGAGTCGCACATTGAC
>DOOY01000160.1 GCA_003514765.1 Nitrosomonas sp.
GCAATAAACACATTGCTGACAGTTGGCCGTGGACAGCGCATGGGTTTATTTGCCGGCAGCGGCGTAGGCAAAAGTGTATTATTAGGTATGATGGCACGCTATACCAGCGCAGATGTTATTGTTGTTGGTTTAATTGGAGAACGTGGACGCGAGGTTAAAGAATTCATTGAAAACATACTGGGCAGTGAAGGGCTCGCGCGCTCAGTCATCGTTGCAGCACCTGCAGATACATCACCACTTTTACGACTCCAAGGCGCTGCATATGCAACTGCCATTGCCGAATATTTCCGCAATGAAGGTAAACATGTGTTACTGATCATGGATTCACTTACACGTTATGCCATGGCGCAAAGAGAAATTTCACTGGCTATAGGCGAGCCACCCGCGACAAAAGGATACCCCCCTTCCGTATTCGCCAAGCTACCTCAGTTAGTGGAACGCGCGGGCAATGGCAATAATAACAGTGGTTCCATTACTGCCTTTTACACCGTTCTTACTGAGGGCGACGACCATAATGATCCGATTGCCGACAGTGCCCGTGCAATCCTGGACGGACACATTGTGCTATCACGTAGATTAGCAGAGGCAGGTCACTATCCGGCTATTGATATTGAAGCGTCAATCAGTCGCGTCATGACAAACATCGTGCCACTGGAACAAGTCGAAACAGCCAGAAAATTTAAGCGCATCTATTCTCTCTACCAGCGCAGCCATGATCTCATCAGCGTAGGTGCCTATGTACCGGGCTCCGATCCAGCACTGGATCAAGCGATTAAAATTTATCCGACACTTGAAAATTTTCTGCAACAAGGCATAGCAGAACAGGAAAACTATGGCGATAGCATTAAAAATCTGTTTTCATTATTCGACATTAAGAACACCCAGTAACTTAAACGAATTTTAATATGCCGGACACGTCGACTTTAAGAAAATTATTGGATCTTACTCAAAAGCAAAGTGAAGACTCAACAAGAAAGTTAGGAAAATTGAATTTTCAGCATCGGGAAGCCGAAAAGAAACTCAATTTATTATTGCAATACCGGCAAAGTTATCAAAACCGCTTACAAAATGCTTCGCAAAACGGAATTAATCATGTTGAATGGCAAAATTTCATTCGATTCGTCGACAAACTGGATACCGCCATCTCTGAGCAAAGACTGGCAGTCAAGCATGCAGAAAATAACCGGAATACAGGCAGTAGCGAGTACCAGTCATGTCAACGCAGACTCAATTCCTACGATACATTATCACAACGTTATCAAAAAACAGAGCAACTTATTCAAACGAAGGCTGAGCAAAAAGAACTTGACGAGTTCATATCCAATCGTTTCACCCAGAACAATTCAAACAAAGAAAAATAAAAATTTCAGAGTCCACACAAATATGGCGCGAATATTGCTTGTTAATAAGTAAGCTTTCAATCGCCTTTATGAGATAATTTTATGCTAAATTTAGTTAACACCTTGCAATCGCAAGTTCAGACAAAACAGGCTACAGCCAATAATAATGACAATTCGCGCCCAAATGAATCTAAAAGAGAGCAATTTGACAAAATATTGGCACGCGAAGTAACAGAAAAGAAAAACACACCGACAGCTGAACATACAGCACATACAACCAGTAATACAGTCTCAGAAACAACGGAAGACGCTCAAAAACAAACCGATAACGCCAATGTGGCTGATATAGCCAGCACGAACAATACGGCCACACCAACAAATGAAAATACTGATGCCATACCAAACGGCAAAGTTTCAGAAACAACGGAAGCCACTCAAAAACCAATTAAAGCTATCAGTGTAAACGACACATACCACGGGATTGGGCCAATCAATAATATATCCCAAACTTATAGTTTAGAAACAAAACAATATTCAGTAGACCAAACTGCTCAGACGGCATTTGCTGAAAATAATTTTGGCATTGAGATAATGCCACCATTACAACCGGCAACAATTTCAATGCTGCCACAAAACCAACTGAATATTAATGTGAAGAATCCAGCCCTGGGTTTGGGTCAAAGTCAGAATTCAGCTGCTTCTTTACTGTCATCCCAACCGGGATCGCAACAAGGACTCATGCAAGATTTTCTAGACGATAACCGTTCATGGCAATCCCTACAAACGGCAAATCCTGCCGGTGACGGTAAAATTCTGTCATTCTCGACACTAACTCATAAGGAAATACTGTCCAGACTCAGCGAACCAAGTGTATTAACTCACATAGATTCTGACGCAACACAGCAATCCGGTTTGAACAATCTTGCACAAATATTCTCTCCGTCATCTCCACAAGCAGCCGCGCCACATAACCTCAGCCTTGATGCCCAAATTGGGCAGCCTAAATGGAATGGTGACTTCGCACAGAAAGTCGTATGGCTTGTCAATCAACAAAACCAGGTCGCAGAGCTTCGGCTGAACCCTGCTCATCTTGGTCCGGTTGAAATTATGTTAAGCCTTACAAGTGAAAACGGAACACAAGCGACAGCTCAGTTTGTTTCTCCGCATTTGGCAGTACGAGAGGCCATAGAGGCGGCTTTGCCCAAATTACGTGAATTGATGGCAGAAAATGGCATCCAGCTCGGAGATGTCATGGTAGGTGCCGAATCATTCCAACGCCAAAAGCAAGGTGAGCAGCGCCCATCTTATTCGGCCGGAAACGCGCATGTTTTTGGCGCAAATAATGAATCAGATGCGCACCTGGAAAAAAGTATTGTTCCAAACAGGCATATCGGAATGGTTAATACATTTGCCTGATGCGGATGATGGCGGATTAATTATTCAGAGCCAGCTTAATACCCGAAGATAATTGAGACGGGAATGTAATCCGAAAAGTAGTGCCCTGCCCCTTTTGGCTTTCAACATTTATTTGCCAACCGTAATGATTGCAGATTCGTTTGACAATGGGAAGACCAATCCCAAGCCCTTCCACATGCGTTGTTCCGCGAAAAAAACGTTCGAATAACAACGGAAGAAAAGTGGGTTCAATACCCATGCCGGTATCAGTTATTGACAGACTGCCACTGCTATATTCCACCCGTATATACCCTTCATCCGTATATTGAATCGCATTACGCAACAAATTCGTTAATGCTGTATGCAGTGCCTGACGATTTAGCGGAATAATAACGTCCGGTTTGATATTAACAATAAATTTCAGTTTCTTCCGATGGATTTCCGGATATAGCGGCTCCACGGCATCATTAACACATTCTTCAATAGCCACAGGTTCCATCACGCCCAGCGCCTGCTCACGTGCAAGAAATAACAACGCTTGCAATTGTTCTCCCATCCGACTTGTAGCTGCTTCAATACGTTTAATACGCAAACGAACTTTTTCAGAAAGGCCAGGCTCTGCATCCAATAACTCGCAACTGGTTAGTATGGTGGTAATTGGTGTTCTCAATTCGTGACTGATATTGGCGGTAAATTCCTGTTCTCTTTGCAACATACGACGTATCCGGTTCTGATAATCATCCAGCGCCAATGCCAGTTGTGCCACCTCCTCATCCATGTCAGGCTGCATCAATGGCGCCCCTTGAACATCTCCGGGCGCAAGCAATTTCACTCTTTCCGCAAGATCAGTCACTTGTTTGACAAGTATTCCCGCCAGTACATAGCCCACAACAAATGCTATCGCAACAACGGCTACCCAGGATAATAGAATTAATAACCGCAATTCACTGAGTCGTTTGTTATGCAACAAAATCCGATAGGCAACCAGAAATTTAACATCGTCAATGGACTGAACCAGCACATGTATATCTTCAAAATCATAATAAATTCTATGATAACCCGCTTGTAACCCACGGTAATAGGATGGAATTTGCAATTCATCATCGACATGATGAATAACATAACTTTTGAGATGCGAACCGATCTGAGAATAGAAATCAGAATGCTTTCGATAACGATGGACAAGGTGATCCATTTCCATCTTGATTACCTGTCTAATATGCGCATCTTCAATGTTGTCAGAAGCCACATACAGAATGATACCTAATGCACCAACAGTGATAATACAGAAATTCGCCAAAGCGTTAGCAACGCGCAAACGCAATCCGTGTTCAATCTTGAGTCTGAGCACGAGAAATTAAGCAATAGCCGATACCATGTATCGTCTCAATTGGATCATAGCCACCAGCACGCAATAAAGCGCGCCGCAAAACATGCATATGACTGCGTAGTGTGTCGCTGGTTTCCTGCGTATCCTCCCATGCTTCTGCTTCCAGCTCCTTACGGCTGAAAACACGCCCTGGCTCACTCATCATCAATGCCAGCAAACGAATACATTTTGGCGGCAATTTAACATCTTTGTCTTCAAAACGTATCGAAAACGTTTTGGGGTCGTATGACAAACTGTCCACTTCCAACATCCGACTGGCGACCCGCCCTGAATGACGCTTGTGTAATGCATTGAGACGCGCTTCAACCTCTTTGAGCGCAAATGGTTTAACCAGATAATCATCGGCGCCATGTTCAAAGCCAATCAGCTTATCTTCCAATGTGTCGCGTGCAGTCAACATGAGTATCGGTGTATCTATCTGCGATTCCTGCCGCAGTTTCTGGCACAAAGCAATCCCGCTCATCCCGGGCAACCCCAGATCCAATAATATCGCATCAAACTGTTGCGTAACCGCCAGATGAAGCCCTAAGGCACCATCCGCAGCCGCATCTACACTGTGACCACGTGACTCAAGAAAATCGTAGAGATTGGCAGCAATGGCTAGATCATCTTCAACAATCAAAATATGCACAATGTTACCTTTTTACAACTTTTGCGGGTCAGTCTCTTAAATTTTAGACCCTAAGAACGCAAATGAAATTTACGGCTCAGTGTATGCACGGCCTCTACTAATGCAGCTGCATTTTCGGGGGGTGTAAACTGAGATATGCCATGCCCCAAATTAAATACATGACCACTGCCATTTCCATAACTTGTAAGTATCTTTTCTACTTCTTTCGTGATTACTTCCGGTGAAGCAAACAAAATTGATGGATCAAGATTGCCCTGCAGCGCCACCTTATTACCCACACGGCGGCGCGCTTCTCCGATATCAATTGTCCAATCCAGACCAACTGCATCACAACCAATATCCGAAATCGCTTCCAGCCACAATCCACCGCCTTTGGTAAAGACAATGTTCGGTATGCGCAAACCAGCTTGTTCCCGCTTAAGCCCGGCTATAATCTGCTGTATATAATGCAGTGAAAACTCGCGGTATGCCGCATGAGACAGTGCGCCACCCCAGGTATCAAAAATCATTACCGCCTGTGCGCCCGAATCAATTTGTGCATTCAGATAAGCAATTACCGCTCGGGCATTTTTCTCCAGTATCTGGTGTAATAATTCAGGTTGCTTATACAACATTGTTTTGATTTCGCGGAAATCTGTCCCTCCCCTTCCTTCAACCATGTAGCAAGCCAGCGTAAAAGGACTACCCGAAAACCCGATCAACGGGACTCGATTATCAAGCGCGCTGCGAATCTCTGCAACAGCATCCATCACATAACGCAAATCAGTGTCTGGATCAGGCACCCTTAATGCTTGAATATCGCTTGCCGTACGCAAAGGCCGCTCAAACATCGGCCCCTCGCCTTGTGCAAAATAAAGACCCAGACCCATGGCATCCGGTATAGTCAGAATATCGGAAAATAAAATGGCCGCATCCAAAGGAAAACGCTCCAACGGCTGCAGAGTTACTTCAGTGGCTAATGCTGGCGTTTTGCATAAGGTCAAAAAGTCGCCGGCACGTGCGCGCGTTTCATTATATTCAGACAAATACCGCCCGGCCTGGCGCATTAGCCATACAGGGGTATATTCCACGGGTTGCTTCAATAAAGCGCGTAAAAAAGTATCGTTCTTAGGAATCGTCATTAATAAGCCTATGTATTATTTTTATTTTAAAAGGCCATCCCTTATAGTTAACACACTAACTTAACCTTTTCCAAAAGCCTTTCCAAAAGCCGTATATTACCAGTGATTGATTATGACGTACATTGACAATTTTGCAGATCGCTTGCTAATACGCCCATGAAAAATATATTCGATACAGTCTCGAGGCAAATTACAAACAAGTAAAATAGCCAAGCTTTATAGCTGATGAACTAGCAAACCAAAAACAGATATGCAATAGACCGCAGGTCAAAAACAACTCTATAATGGATGTACGAAACAAATCGCCCTATTTAGGTTGGTGCCATGCATATTCAACTCAATTCAAGCAAGCGTGAATAATTTTTTTGATCATCAACTTCAACAGCAAAACCCAAGGTTTTTGTCTCGTTTGATTTATGCACAAACTGCAAGTATGGTGCTGGTGGGAAGTATCGCAATTATTACACTGAGTGGCTGGCTCATTCCTTCAGTCGGCACGATACTGCCCGAAGACTGGTGGCTCATGAAACAAAATGCTGCGCTTTGCATCTTGATCAGTGCAATATCCATCGTCCTAATCCGGAAAAATTCGAATATTCTGATTATCCGCCTATGCGGACTTATGGTAATCATCTTATCCATCGCTTCATTGTATGGCCATGCCACCGGCCAAATACTGCCTTTTGAAACCTTCTTGACACAGGATAATTACGCTGAATTTTCGGGCAGGATGACCATACACGGAGCAGTTTTTTTCTGTTTGCTCGGCGTTTCTTTTATTATTGCAAAAAAAAACCAAAAACACCGTAACAATATACGCGACATCTTAACTTTACTGCTGATTGGTATGGTTTTAGTGATTTTCTCAGGCTATTTCTTTTCTGCAACGAGCTTGTATGGCCATTCAACAGAAATACTGGTTTCCTTTCAAACATTTTTTTGCATGTGTCTGCTGACATTTGCAAACCTTGTTCGCGGCATACAAGGCGGAATTTTTTCCTTGTTCCTCGGTTTTGGTATTGCCAGCTATACTGCCAGAGTAACATTACCTTGGACGTTAATAGGCCCATTTGCTATTATCAGCACCATCAATTATTTTTCAACTGCTCAGGAAATACCGCAGGAAATTCAAATAGCACTTTCAGCAACATTGCTGTCGCTGATCTTTTTTCTTATTATCCTATGGTTATCAACCAGAATCAGTTACTTGGAAGATGATTTACGCAAACTGGCGCTGACAGACGAAATGACTGGCCTGTACAATCACCGCGCTTTTTGTATTTTAGGCGAACAATCTTTTCTGGAAAGTCTACGAAACGATTCCGTACTGGTACTTTTATATTTCGACCTTGATGGATTAAAAAAAATAAACGATTCGCTTGGTCATCAAATTGGATCAGAAATGATTGTCGAATTTGCCGATTTATTGAAAGCAAACTTTCGCCGCAATGAAACAATAGCACGCGTAGGTGGCGATGAATTTGTGGTCTTGAGCAAACAAAAAAAAACAGATGCCGCGCTTGATACTGCGCTCAAACGATTAGCGGATGCAATCAATGCCGCCAACAGCAAAAGCAACAAACCTTACAAAATAAGTTACAGCCAGGGAAAGATCACTGGTAGAGCCAAGGATTTTCAATCGCTTGATGACCTGCTGACACAGGCAGATGCTTTAATGTATGAGAATAAAAGGAAAAAGAAGCTCAAGTCTTGATTAATTTCGAATCACCGCTTGATCATTTCAGGTGCTTGAGCTGTTTTATAATAAAAACTAAAACGCCTCTACCAGCTCATGTCGCCTCTCAAATGCTTCGGAAGAGTCAAGGTCTTTGTTTTTGGCGAGTTCCATTTCATCAATGATTTTTACAATTCGACTATCCGGAATCATGCCATCAGCTACATCATCAATATCATCAAAATCGAGTTCCTTATCCATTGCAGTAAACCTCCGCAAATATAAATTAAGCGAAACTC
>DOOY01000075.1 GCA_003514765.1 Nitrosomonas sp.
TGCTGCAGCGGCGCATAGCGCGTCACTTTATGACGGCTGTCACTGTTAGCAACAAATAGAATTATTCTCGAAATTCCTGGCTATATCGCGTACGGGTTAATAGTTGTTAATGTCTATCCAAGTCGTTTGGTAAATGAACCATCTCTAAATTTTGTCTACCGTTACACTACTGTATAGTCCGCTTCTGGGCTATCGTTACAGAGATTCCAAAAATTTGATCAGGCTTGCACGATCGGCGGCTGAAAGTGCACGAAAATTTTCTTTTGTAGCTTCAGCTTCACCGCCATGCCAAAGGATGGCTTCTGTCAGGTTCCGGGCTCGGCCATCGTGTAGAAAAAAGGTATGGCCATTAACGATTCTGGTATAACCGATTCCCCATAATGGCGGCGTTTTCCACTCCCGCCCTGTTGCCAGAAAGTCAGGACGTTCATCGGCCAACCCTTCACCCATGTCATGCAGCAACAGATCAGTATAAGGATGGATAATCTGGTTGGACACTTCAGGAACGCCCTCCAGCTCGCCCGTTTTAACGGTGGGAATATGGCATGCGGTACAGCCTGTAAGGTTAAATAGAATCTGTCCTTTCTTTACTTCCGGGTCGTCAATATTTCTTCGAGCCGGCACTGCCAATGTTTGTATGTAAAATACAACATCATCCAGTATTCCAGGCTTTAATTCAGGATCGTCTGGCAGACCGTCGGCCTGGGGTTGGCCGGCGGTGCTTTCTTGTGGAAATAATTCATTGGTGATACCAATATCACTGTGATAGGCACCCGCACTTTGGACAAGCACTGACGGTACATTTGCTTTTAATCCAAAACGACCGATAACAGTCGTTTTGCTAACAATGTCCCAGACTCGGTTAGGACGACCGGAAATACCATCGCCATCTGCATCATCTTCGTCAGCCCAGTCAAGCATTGTCTCTTCGGGAATGGCCTCGAGTAATCCCCGTCCAAATACTGGCGGAGCAACGCGTGGTGACGTCATATAGACTTCTGGTAAAGGTCTATAGGCACCGACAATAGTAAAAGTCGGTTTGCGCAGTTGATAGGGTGTTCCGTCTTCAAATTGTCCATTAATTTCCGTGTAGGCTGTTTCTACTCGAGCTTCAGGTTGTATGCCAAAAACAGCCTGGTCAAACAACTGAGTACCAAAACCGGGCACGGACAGCGGACCATTAGTTTCCGGGTCCGAGCCTGGAATACTGAGGCGGAGAAAAAAAGAATTGGAAATACCGCCTGTCACCGGCGGTGTTCCTCGCCCGTCTTTTGGATGGCAGGCAGCACAACTGGTGTTATTGAACGCCGGACCAAGTCCGCTGTTTACAATTGCCGGTGCTGTAACAAAAGTTTGCCCGAATTCGGTATCGCCAATTATATGCCGTGCCTCACCCTCGTCATCCAGATTGGGTGCGGGGTTATCAAATGCGTTGCTACTCTGGTCAAAGATGGTTGTATCTCCACCTGACAATTCATTATTAATCGCAATTAATTCAATATTGGAAAAATCACTTTCTCCGTCTTGATTGTAGGCAGTAATAGCGACATACAGCATGTCGCCATTATTTAATTCTGCCGCAAAATCTGTTTGTTCACCAAGATCAATGTGGTGAATTGTCTTAACCGGAATTTTTACCGGGTATTCAGCCCAGTATAATTTGTAACCCTGAGCGCCTCCAACGGGTTGCCAGCTTGCGCTGGTAGACAAGCCATTAACTGTATAAGAAACAGAAGGTGCAGCTGGCGGGGCGGCTTGTACGTCAGATAACACAAGGAAAGCGATAAAGAAAATAAATAGCAGTTTCATGATAGCTAGAAGTAGATGATATATATGGCATTGCTCTGTACTATGCCTGATATCGATATGCCAAGTGTGTAAAATCACAACAAACCGATATAGTTCATATTGGGACGAAAGCGTTACGATGATTGCTGTAACGGTTCAAGCCCTGGGGAATCCATTTGATTTATTGCGCTAAAGCTGACAATTGATTCGACAATGTCACCAGGAGCGTATTTACTGCATCTATAGCTGTCTGTACTTCGTCGGGACTGGTCGAAATTGCTTCAGCAAACGGTTGGGGAATCGCATCAATGGCCGCAATGGCTGTTTCAATCTGGTTATTGATTGTTTCATCCAAAGCTGGATTAATCGATTTAATCAAAGCATTTAAGCCGGGTCCTTCAAATAATAAATAATTTCCGGTATAGACATTGCGAATTGCCCGGACATTATCCATAAAGTCAGCTCGTGAATTAAAGCTAAATTGTGATTCAACCATTGTGGCATCACCAAGTCTTATTGGATCTTCAAGTTTCACGCTTCCTAATTCACCAGCAATGCCAATCATGCCATTAATCATTTCCTGAAGTGCTGCCGTTTGACTCGTGTATGTAGTGCTGCCAGCACCTGCCTGGGCAAATTCTGCAAGAAAATTCCCATCATTTGGATTCCAGCCTTGCGCTAATCTTTGGGTATCGTTAGCCAAAACACTTGCCACTGCTCCTAAGTACATTAATTCTCTTTCTGTGAATTCCGCACTCGCTTTATTACCATCTGCTCCAAATAACAAAAATTCGATAACATGGAAGCCTTTCAAATCGTCACTAAATGCACTGACTGTTTCGACGGTTAATGCCGTATCACTATCCAGTACATTTTGTAAATCAGTCGAATTTACCGGCCAGCTATCCATCGCCGGGTCCAACCCTTCGGTATCAACCGGGCCGAATAAAAATGCTTCTGATTGTTCCCAGGGACGCCGTGTATCACGCCACTGTTGCTGAACTGCTGAAAGCTGATCGTCACTTGTTTCAAATCGTAATTTAACTACCATAGTATTGAGTTTTTCTGCACGATCGGCCAGATCACGATAAGTATTGTAGATTACATTACCGGCATAGTTTTGAATCACCTGTTCTAACGAAGGCGTACTGACGTCAGCCGAAACAACGAGCCGGCGTGGAATTGAATAAGCACTAGGGCCATCTGCATTTTCCGCGCGGACAGAAACAAAGTAACCACTTCCTGCTGGAAGCGTCACACTAATGCGGTTTGTATTGCCCATATCAAATTCACCAATAGAAGAACCGTTAGCGAGACTGGACACAAAAATAGTATATTTTTCGGCACCGGATACCTCGTCCCAATAAAAATGAACTTGTGGTCCATCTGGAGAAATATATAACGTTGGTGTTACTGGTGGTTTTGCCCATGCAAATGATGTCAAGAGTATGCCGGCAATTATGAATTTAATTTGATTCTTCATGGTAATTATCTTCCAGTTATAGTTAATATTTTTATGTGTTTAATTAGTCTACTGATACCGCAACGATTTCCTTGCAAACAAACTGGATCTGCCGGATTGTTACCGAAATTCTTAATTGTTTTGTATTTAGCAGGTCGTTGAGGAATGTTTTCGAAGCGGTTGATGCCAAGCAATAATAAGTGGCAAAATTGCTCCAGTGAGCAGATTTTGAACGGCTGTAAGCTGGCCCACAGGGAGAAGTG
>DOOY01000025.1 GCA_003514765.1 Nitrosomonas sp.
GGTGCTGTTGCGCGGAATCGAACCGCGGACCTACTGATTACGAATCAGTTGCTCTACCAACTGAGCTACAACAGCTCGACAATCTACATGTGCCTGCTAAAAAGTTGGCTATTATAGTTGCTTGCGATGGAGTGGGCAAATCGTTGATTTACTTTTATAGAGTTCACGTTTTAGCGATGCAATAATTCCCTTTGAATGATTATTTGTTCCTGTATTTGGAAATATTGTGCATTTCTGATCCATTTTGTTTTATGTTGAACCTGTCGGAGAAGCTTTAAAGTTGCATTATGACCTTCTGGACGTTTTAACTTTCTAAGGGTGTTGTTAAGTTCGGTTAATTTCGTTAAAAACTGTACTTTAGAGCAACAAAATGCAATAATCTGTCATGAGTACGGAAAATATAGGCGCGAAAAATATTCTGGTTATTCATGGACCCAATTTAAATCTTCTCGGAATGCGCGAACCGGAGATATATGGTCATGAAAGTTTGCAGGATATTAACAGAGAATTAAGTCAACTTGCGAATAAAGTTCAGGCTAATGTTGCTTTTTTTCAAAACAATGCGGAATCTGCGCTGGTTGACAGGATTCAGCAGGCCATGACTGATGGTACCGATTTTATTATTATCAATCCGGCGGCTTATACACATACCAGCGTTGCAATGCGTGATGCATTGGCAGCGGTTCGATTACCTTTTATTGAAGTCCATTTGTCGAATATTTTTTCTCGTGAAGCTTTTCGTCATCATTCCTATTTTTCAGATATGGCTGTTGGTGTGATTAGTGGCCTGGGTGCAAAAAGTTATGGGTTAGCGCTGGAATACGCCTTAACGGTTCGTCGTTAATAATCATAATCAATATGATTTTACATATTTTTTTTGCCATCATAAAAAAATGGTGGACGTTTTATCTATGTATGTTTCGAGAGTATATTGCAATGTTAAAAGCTTCGTTTCGATTGGTGTCTGTTTGCTAACAAATGCCAGCAGGTTGTTCGAAAATTTTGATTGCATTTACGGCATACAGCTTTTTCACAGCAGGGCAGTCTATTCTTGGAAAACTTCCTGAAAACAGGAAATGTATATTGGTAGTTATCTTTTTGAAATGATCCCAGATTGGTTGGGATTATGTTGCGAGGGATTTGATATGGATTTAAGAAAGCTTAAAAAACTAATTGAGCTGGTTGAAGAGTCCGGCATTGCTGAATTAGAGATTACTGAAGGAGAAGAGAAGGTCCGCATCAGTAAATCAGGCGCTTCGGTGCCCGGCTATGCTTGGATGCCGCCCATGCCGCAAGGCATGGCTCCATACCCTCAAGGGCAATCTCAATCAATGCCAGATGCGATGTCCAACGATTCGAAAGCATCTGACCTTGATGCAAAAAAAGATACGCCGGAAGGACACTTGGTCAAGTCGCCTATGGTTGGTACTTTTTATCGTTCATCATCGCCTGGATCCAGTCCTTTTGTCGATGTCGGCCAGACTGTGAAAGTGGGTGACACCTTATGCATCATTGAGGCCATGAAGCTGCTCAATGAGATCGAAGCCGATAAAAATGGTGTGATTAAGGCAATACTGGTAGAAAATGGCCAACCGGTTGAATACGGTGAACATTTGTTTGTTATTCAATGATGCATTAAAAGGCAGTGTGAAAGTCTATATCGATAAAGGCTTTGTATATAGCCTGCTTGATGGTTTTGATGGCCAAGTTTATCTCTTGTGAGTGTATATGTTTGAGAAAATTCTTATCGCAAATCGTGGTGAAATTGCCCTGCGTATCCAACGTGCATGCCGTGTCATGGGTATAAAAACAGTCGCAGTCTATTCAGAAGCGGATTCTGAAGCGAAATACGTCAAGTTGGCGGATGAATCGGTTTGCATTGGTCCTGCACCCGTTGCCCAGAGTTATTTAAACATACCTGCAATTATCAGCTCGGCTGAAGTAACGGATGCGGAAGCAATACACCCCGGTTACGGATTTCTTTCAGAAAATGCCGATTTTGCTGAGCGTGTAGAAAAAAGCGGTTTTGTTTTTATAGGGCCACGACCGGAAACGATTCGTTTGATGGGAGACAAGGTGAGTGCGAAAAACGCCATGAAAGCCGCCGGTGTGCCCTGTGTGCCGGGTTCTGATGGAGCGTTGCCAGAAGGTATTGATGCAATAAGAAAAATAGTTAAGGCAATTGGTTACCCAATCATAATCAAAGCCGCAGGTGGAGGTGGTGGACGCGGCATGCGCGTCGTGCATACAGAAGCCGCTCTGCCCAATGCCGTTATTATGACGCGTAATGAGGCGCAAGCGGCTTTTGGCAACCCAGTCGTTTATGCTGAAAAATATCTGGAAAATCCGCGTCATATTGAATTTCAATTGCTGATTGATGAGCATGGAAATGCCGTGCATTTGGGTGAACGTGATTGTTCATTGCAACGGCGGCATCAAAAAATTCTGGAAGAAGCGCCTGCCCCCGGCATTTCTGAAGTACTGCGCAATAAAATAGGGGAGCGGTGTGCGGATGCTTGTCGTCGGATCAAATATCGTGGCGTGGGTACATTTGAATTTTTGTTCGAAAATAATGAATTTTATTTCATTGAAATGAATACCCGATTGCAGGTGGAACACCCTGTGACTGAGTCAGTGACCGGCATTGATCTTGTGCAAGCCCAGATTAATGTGGCGGCCGGAAAGAAATTATCGTACCGGCAAAAAGATATCGTATTCAAGGGGCATGCAATCGAATGCCGCGTCAATGCTGAGGATGCTTATAAATTAACGCCATCAGCCGGCCGAATCACACAGTATCATGCCCCGGGCGGTCCGGGTGTACGTGTGGATTCGCATGTATATCATAATTATATGGTGCCACCCTATTATGATTCGATGATTGGCAAAATCATCACCTATGGCGATACGCGTGAGCAAGCCATTGCCCGTATGCGTATTGCGCTATCTGAAATGGTAGTACAAGGAATTAGAACCAATATTCCGCTGCATCTTGATTTGCTCTCGGATGCCACTTTTCTGAGCGGGCAATACTCGATCCATTATCTTGAACACAAACTTGCCTTACATAATCAGCAAGCAGTCTGATTCACTATTTGGCGGTAGCCGCGTATGTCCTGGAAATCAATTATCATAAAAACGGATAATGCATCTGCAGATCGTTTGAGTGAAGCGCTGCTGGAGCATGGTGCCTTATCGGCGGATATACATGACGCTGAAGCAGGTACCGATGCGGAGCAACCGTTATACGGCGAACCCGGATTGCCTGCCGAACAGGTGTGGCAGAAAGCGGAAGTGACCGGACTTTTTGCTGATGATACAGATCTGAATGCTATTATGCAGTCTGTCAAAGCGGCGACTCAGTTATCGCAAATGCCGAGCTATCGAACGGAGACAGTTGAAGCACAGGACTGGGTGCGATTAACGCAATCACAGTTTAGCCCCATCCAGATTTCCGCTCGTTTATGGGTTGTACCCACATGGCATCAACCACCCGATTCGGCGGCGATAAATTTGATTCTTGATCCCGGCCTGGCATTTGGTACAGGCAGCCATCCAACGACGCAGCTATGCCTTGTCTGGCTCGATCAGCATTTAAAACAGGGGGAAACGCTACTGGATTATGGTTGCGGTTCAGGTATTCTTGCTATAGCGGCTTTAAAGCTGGGCGCCGGTCATGTAGCCGGTATTGATATTGATCCGCATGCGGTCAACGCAAGCCAAGCAAATGCGCTGCTGAATGACTGTGATCAATCAAAACTATTTTTTTCGACACATTATCAGACTGGAAACAACCCGGACGACAAGACCGGTGAGTCCGGGCAAGTCGATATTGTGATAGCAAACATTTTGTCCAATCCGCTGATCATGCTTGCTCCCATTCTTGTACAAGCAGTGCGCAAAGGGGGGCAGATTGTTTTGTCTGGTATTTTGCGGGCGCAGGCAAATGAAGTGAAAGCAGCATATCAAAAATGGTTTGACATGCAATCATCTCACGAACAGGACGGCTGGGTACTATTGACCGGAATCAAGAAATAAACGTCTGCGGTCTGCGCGTACCGGAACCAGTCTTTTTAAAAAGAAAAGACAGCAAAAATCATCATTAAGCAATTTTAATCGCTATAATCTTTGTTTTCCCTGAGCTTATACGGAGTAGCAGATGGCGCTTGTGACATTATGTCCGAGTTGTGGAACTACTTATAAAATCATTCCAGAGCAATTGCAAGCGCAGAGCGGCCTGGTGCAATGTGGAAAATGCCAGGTTATCTTTAACGGATTCGCTACTTTAATTACAATTGACGAATCCGAGATTCAATATCAGTCGACGCCTGTTGAAAAAAAGCCGGCATCTGACACATCTGATGAAATCAAAGAAAGTGTCCATGTGCCGGATATTTCATCACGCGAACCGCAGGCGGATGCGAATGCCGCTTTCCAGTCTGATCCTGTGCAGAATGAAGCTGCAAAACCGGTTGAGTCACCCGAGTCTGAGACGGGTATGGCATCTGCCTGTTCACTGGTGCCCACAACGTATAATGCATCAAACAGCGATTTCTTGTCTGAAATATCTCAAAGATCACCTCAACACTGGGGCTGGAAAGTCGGCAATATTGCTTTATGCATTCTGCTGATAGGTCAGGTCATCCATGCGTATCGCGCAGATCTGGCAAATCTGGTGCCGCAATCCAGGCCATACCTGGAACAATATTGTCATATTCTGGGTTGTACAGTGCCGCGGCCGGGGAATGTTCAGCTATTAAGTATTGTTTCTTCAGATATGGCAGTAAGAGATCCTGAGAATCAGCCGGAAGTAGCGACTTTAACTGCGGTTGTTCGTAACCATGCGTCTTTTGCGCAGGCATTGCCAGCTTTAAAATTATTTTTAACCGATATGCATAATCAATTGCTCGCCAGTCGAATTTTTACCGCAGCCGATTATCTTGCCCAAGCGCAACAGCAAAAAACAGCCATTCAACCGAATCAAGAAATCATCATCCAGCTCTATCTGGATAATAGTCAGTTAAAGCCGACCGGCTATCAATTGGAATTATTATATTTGTAATTTTTTCATATGGTTATTGACAATTCAAAGAGGTCTGCCTGGATGGGTTCCGGTATGGTATTGGCTGGTAGGGTATAATAAATCGCTTTATATTAAATTCAAAAGCACTTAACGTAATGAATAAAGATCTTCGCACGACCCTGTTGGAAAGCTCTATTGCCCAACGCATCATGATTCTCGATGGCGCAATGGGGACAATGATACAAACCTTTAAGCTCGAAGAAGCCGATTTCCGAGGCGAGCGCTTTGCAGATTTTTCGCATGATTTGAAAGGTAATAATGATTTGCTGACGCTGACACGACCAGATGTGATCCGTTCAATTCACAATGATTATCTTGAAGCTGGCGCGGATATCATAGAAACCAATACATTTAACTCCAATGCGGTTTCTATGGCGGATTATCATATGCAGGATTTGGTGTATGAGCTCAATGCTTCTGCGGCAAAACTGGCGCGTGAAGCCGTGCAGGCAATCGAAGAAAAAACACCTGACAAACCCCGCTTCGTTGCGGGCGTCATCGGACCGACAACAAAAACAGCGTCGATTTCGCCTGATGTCAATGACCCCGGTTTCCGCAATATCACCTTTGATCAACTGGTAACCGACTATACTGAATCAATCCGCGGGCTGGTTGATGGCGGTGTCGATATACTGATGGTTGAGACCATCTTTGATTCCTTAAATTCCAAAGCAGCGTTATTTGCAATTGATCAGTTTTTTGAAGTAAACAATGTTCGATTGCCCGTCATGATTTCAGTAACCATAACGGACGCTTCAGGCCGGACATTGTCAGGACAGACGCCGGCAGCATTCTGGAATTCGGTCCGGCATGCAAATCCGCTTTCGGTCGGTATTAACTGTGCACTGGGTGCTGAACTCATGCGCCCGTATATTGAAGAGCTCTCCGATGTGGCGGAAGTCTATGTCAGCGTACATCCGAATGCCGGGCTGCCGAATCCTTTGTCGGAAACCGGCTATGACGAAACGCCTGAATATACCGCGCGCCAGCTTAAGGATTTTGCGCAATCCGGTTTTGTGAATATTGTCGGGGGGTGTTGCGGTACTACGCCTGCGCATATCAAAGCCATCGCTGAAGCGGTCGGCCCGCTGCCACCAAGAAAAGTACCGGAACTTCCAAAAAAACTTAGGCTGTCAGGTTTGGAGCCACTCAGCATTGATGATGACTCACTTTTCGTCAATGTCGGCGAGCGCACCAATGTAACCGGTTCTCGTGCCTTTGCACGACTGATTCTCGGCGATCAGTATGCTGAGGCGCTGGATGTGGCACGCAGTCAGGTTGAAAGCGGTGCGCAGATCATCGACATCAATATGGACGAGGCCATGCTGGATTCACAAAAAGCCATGGTGACCTTTTTGAATCTGATTGCCACCGAGCCGGATATCTGCCGTGTGCCGATAATGCTCGATTCGAGTAAATGGACGGTGATAGAAGCGGGACTCAAATGCATACAGGGCAAGTCCATTATCAACTCCATCAGCATGAAAGAAGGCGAAGAAGAGTTTATTATGCATGCCAGACTGGCGCGCCGTTATGGTGCCGCCGTCATTGTCATGGCTTTTGATGAAGAGGGTCAGGCAGACACGCTTGCCCGCAAAGTGGAAATATGCACCCGCAGTTATCGTGTATTGGTCGATAAAGTCGGCTTTCCGCCGGAAGATATTATTTTTGATCCGAATATTTTTGCCATCGCCACCGGTATTGACGAACACAATAACTATGGCGTTGATTTCATTGATGCCACACGCGAGATTAAAAAAACATTGCCGCATGCCAAAGTCAGCGGCGGTGTATCCAATG
>DOOY01000239.1 GCA_003514765.1 Nitrosomonas sp.
ACACCCACATAATTATCGAACCAGGAGTCGATAATCAGTGCTTTTAATGGTGCATCTGGGTCTCCGGCAGGCGCAGGAATCCGGGTAACAAGTGCCTCTAATACATCTTCTATACCCACACCTGTTTTAGCGCTGACCTGAAGTGCATTCTGAGCATCAATCCCGATGACCTCTTCAATATTCTCGATAACTCTTTCGGGATCCGCCGCTGGTAAATCTATTTTATTGAGTACAGGTACAACTTCAACACCTTGTTCTATGGCAGTATAACAATTTGCAACAGTTTGAGCCTCTACGCCCTGTGACGCATCAACAACCAGCAAGGCGCCTTCACATGCGGCCAGTGATCGAGAAACTTCATATGAAAAGTCAACATGCCCTGGCGTATCAATTAAATTGAGCAAATACGTTTCGCCATCTTGGGCCTTATACTGTAACGCAACAGTCTGCGCCTTGATGGTAATTCCTCTTTCGCGTTCCAGATCCATAGAATCCAGAACCTGGTCTTCCATTTCTCGTTCCGTTAAGCCACCGCAAAATTGAATAATGCGATCAGCCAGTGTCGATTTTCCATGATCGATATGCGCGATAATTGAGAAGTTACGAATATGCTGCATTAAGTTTTAAAAAAAGATGGTCTGAACTGTAAAATTTAGACTGTTAAAATCCTGGAAACCAGCAATTAATGCTAAAAATAACCATGGATATCTGAGTCAGAGGCAGCATTCTAACGAATTTTCGCGAGATAATCATCCAGAGCTGCTAAATCAAGATAATAATGACAAATCTCTTTTTGATCAGAAAGTGACATCAGGACGGGCACTTTATCATCAAACCTAGCCCTCAGCTCTGGATCTGTTTCAATATCAACAACTTCAAAATCAAACGCTATCTGTTCCTGTCGTTTTTGCAAGTCAACGATCATTTGATTACAAAGATGACACTCCTCACGACCAAATACAACCAGTGCACATGCTTTATCAGATTTTGTCATTATTGCACTTTATCAATCATTGTCTTTTAATTTCATTGTAATAAAAGTTGTCAAATCGTCCCGTTTGATCAGCAGGGCTATATTTCGACCTTCTTTTACTTGATCAAGTAATTGATTGAATTGTTCTGCACTTTTAACATCTTTACTGTTAAAACCAAGTATGATATCACCTTTGCGGATACCGGATTGACTGGCAATCCCTGGTTGAACATGTTCGACCAGCAAACCATTTTCTATATCCAGCTGTTTCTTTTGCTGACTCGTTAATTCACCCAACACGAGTCCAAGGCGATTGGATTCGTCGGTTTTTTTATCTTGTTTACTTTGTGCATTTCGATCAGATTCTTCCCTTGGAATTTCACCGACTGTTAATTGAATATTCTTAACTGAACCATCCCGCCAGACCTTGACCGTAATCTTGGAATCAGGTGCAGTATTACCGACAATACGCGGCAAGTCTGCAGAAGCTTCCACTTCCTGATCATTAAAATTAAGAATGATATCGCGCGCTTTGATACCTGCAGTGTCTGCTGGTCCATTTTTTTCTACTGAGACAACGAGTGCGCCACGGGTATCAGACAAGCCGAACGAGTCAGCCAGTTCTTTAGTAACCTCCTGTATCATTACACCAATTCTTCCGCGGCGAACAATCCCTGAGATTTTAAGCTGATTCGCAATATCGGTCGCAACATTGATCGGTATCGCAAATGACAAACCCATGAAGCCACCTGTACGGCTATAAATCTGTGAGTTTATCCCAACCACCTCTCCACTCATATTGAATAAAGGCCCCCCCGAATTACCTGGATTAATGGCGACATCCGTTTGAATAAATGGTACATAATTTTCCTGTGCAAGTGATCTTCCTTTTGCGCTCACGATACCTGCTGTCACACTGTTTTCAAATCCAAACGGAGATCCAATCGCTACAACCCATTCACCTACCCTGAGTTCGTCAGGATCTCCTTGATTGACTTTGGGCAGATCTTCAGCTTCAATTTTTATTAGCGCAATATCGGTTTTTTTGTCAGTACCAATCACTTCACCGACAAATTCACGTTTGTCATTCAATTTGACTGTTATTTCATCAGCGGACTCAACAACATGTGCATTAGTCAGGATATAGCCATCGGAACTGATTATAAAACCAGAACCCATAGATCTGGGTTCAGATCTTCTGGGTGCAGAAAAAGGCTCCATATGTCGTCTAAAAAATTCATAAAATGGAGAGTCTTTAGGAATATTTGGCAATTCCGGAAAAAACTGCGCTACAGCATCCTGTTGTGATTGAATGGTACTGATATTAACTACGGTAGCACCATACTTATCCACAAGACCTGTAAAATCAGGGAGTTCATTGATTTGTGCAGAAACGGTTGATGAAAAAACAAGTAACAGAACTAACATGAAATGACGCATTATTTTTATCCTCAGCATACCAATCCTAAATAAATATTTTTGTATAAAAAACAATTTCTTCATCATAGCCCCGAATCATCTAGTCAAGGTTTATTCCCGGAGTTTATCCCGTCAATAAAAAAGCGCTTACAAGCGCAATTAAAAGTATATTTAATTATTTCCAGTTCAATTTATCAAACTAACAAAAATTTCAATTATTGAAGGTGCACGGCATCACCGATTAATTTAATTGTATTTAGAGGTACTTCACCAACCGTTGTTATTTTACTATTTTCCAGTTCACGTACATATATATTGATAGCCCCTCGGCTAGAATAAAAACCGGGGACCGGCGATGGCGTATCCTTTTTTACCGGTTCAATAAATACCGATACAGAAGCCAATTCATCAGATAGTACTATATGATCAACCATCAAACTTTTTCCAACCAGATTACGCTTCATTTCAGCAACCTTCTTAAATCCTCCAGGCAATTCGCCCAATCGCCATGCCAATTCACCTTCATCTAACAACACGGTTGACAGATTAATTGTTTTCCAGTTCTTCGAAGTTTTGATTGATTCAGGATCAAGTTTACTGGCGTCAATCTCACCATCAATCTCAATCTGTGCAAAGGCAAATTGTTCGATAATGTTTTCTTTATCCATTACAGCCGCTTTAAGGAGCAAGCCGCTGTCAACATGTATCCAGAATTTATACCCATAACGCAGATTATCTTTTGGTACAAGCATCAATACCTGACAATCATATCCTGCTACACGTTCTTGTTTTTTGATCTCAATTTTATAATTTTCATTGATTCTTTCAGATGGTTGCGGCAACAAATCGGGAAAAAATTTTCTAAACCAGCGTTTTTCTGTATAAATTCTTTTGCTATCCGGTAAATAACACTTCATTTCATCGTTATTACGATAGACAATGCGGGTCAAACCATCAAGAACTTCAATTTTTTCAAATTCCCCATCATGATTCACTTTATGTGTTATCCGGGAGGATTCCATATAATTATCAGCATAATAAACAAATGTTCCTGAATAATTATGCTGGCGCGGCGCTGTTGCTATTTTTTGTAACCAATCAAACGCATTGTCAGAAGATTGCGGCTGATTTTCAGCATTAACTGTCTGAAACGCGGATATTAGCAATAATAAAAGAACTGGCAATATATGGTTTTTCATCTACCATATTTTTTGTGATTGTCATGAAAATCGGTTACTGGGTATATGTAAACTGATTGATCATGTACTGCTCTACCCGGCGCAAATTCATTATGAAAATTATGAAAGAATAGATAGTTATTCATATTTTCAACAGGGATATGTGAATACGAAACTGCCTTTGGCGGATGAGAAACCAGCATGGGTGTCATTGGTTGGTCTGCTTCTGCCTGGATTTTCGAGTGATCAACCACCATTACCGGATGAGATTCTTGATATACATCATACATCACAAGCCATGCCGAAATCATCCCGACCACTGATGCGGCAGTTGCAAATGCAAATACTTTAGTCTTATTACTTCTGGATGCGGGTTTGATTGGACTTAATACCGTAGGTTCAGATTCGAGTTGAAGTCGAACGCGTTGTGTAATATTCGTTGACAGTGTTGTTGTTGACGATTGCCTTAAGATATCACCGATTAAGTGGTAAGTATCCCAATCGTTTTGTAATTCATTTTTCTTGTTAAGTGTTTCAATTGTTTTTTTGGCATCCTGATTTTCAAGCTCACCGTCCATTAATTCGGATACTTTATTTTTCACTTTACCACCTCTTATCTTTGCTGGTACCCAATAGTGGGCGTAATTTCTCAGATATTGCCTCGCGCGCCCGAAAAATGCGCGAACGCACAGTTCCTATGGGACAATCCATAATAGTTGCAATCTCCTCATAACTCAGTCCTTCAATCTCTCGTAACATAATTGCTGTTCGTAATTCTTCGGGCAATTCCTCTAAAGTCTGGTTAACTGTTTGAGCAATCTGCTTACTCATCAGTTCACTTTCAGGGGTATGCATTTCACGCAAAAAACCACCTTCTTCAAAATTCTCAGCATCTTCGCTATCAACACCATGTAATGTTGGCGCTTTCCTGCCCTGTGAAACCAAGTAATTTTTAGCAGTATTGATGCCAATTCGATACAACCAGGTATAAAACGCGCTGTCGCCCCGGAAAGAAGGTAACGCCCTGTAAGCTTTTATAAAAGCTTCCTGGGCCACATCCTCGACTTCGGACGGATCACGAACGAATTGAGACAATAACCGCGTCAACTTGCGTTGATATTTAATAACCAATAAATCAAACGCACGTTTATCGCCATTCTGTACACGTTCCAC
>DOOY01000322.1 GCA_003514765.1 Nitrosomonas sp.
CTGACCAATATGGCGGTGTGGCTGGTACTTGCCAGCAATGCCGTTTTTGCCATGCTTTTGGCGCGGCAGTTACTTCCGCGTCTATGGGTTGCGAAAAAATGGCGCAACCGGGTACTGGCGCCATTACTCGGCTTGATTTGCATGCTGAGCATTACGATCAGTTTGATTAGTCAGTTCGGACATTACGAAATAACGCGTTATCTGTTAGGTGAAAGTGTGCAGCTGTTTGCTTTGCTTATGCTATTCATGGGAGGTCGTATGCTGGCGCCTGCGATAGCCGGTGAATTTTACCGTCAGGGTATGGAGCTTCAGGCAAGAGTTCAGCCACGTGTCGAAGCCGGATTAATCGTGACCATCATTGCCGCGGTCATTCTTACGCCGGTCTCAACACCGGTATCCGGTATTTTACTCATCATCAGCGGTATGCTTGCGGCTATCCGCCTGTTTCGCTGGCAATTATGGCATTGTCTGGCGCGGCCCGACCTGATTTGCCTTGGCATCGGTTACGCATGGTTGGCATTGGGGCTGGTGATGCTAGGCTCGGCGAAACTGAGCGAGCATATCCATCTGAACACGGCAATTCACGCCATTACAGTAGGTGCACTGGGTACACTTGCATGCAATGTGCTGATACGCGTGTCATTGTTACACGTCAAGCAATATCCTTCACGCATCGCACATATTGTGGTGATAACCGCCTGTATGACAGTCGCTGCCATTTTGCGCATAAGCGCGGATTTCAGTCTATACCGCGAAATATTGCTCGCCGTCTCTGCAACAGTCTGGAGCATCAGTTTCTTTCTTGTATTTGTCATCTTATTAGGCTGCCGGGTTCGTGAATCCATTCGCAAAACTGCTGCGGATAAAATTTCCTTGCCTATAAAAACAAAGTAAGCACATGAAGTATTTTGATTAACAAGGCTGCTCCTCAACTTGTAAAAACTGAGGAATGAACAATGACGCGGCGGTTAAGCATCGTATTGTCGAATGTCTCATACATAAACGCCTCAAAGAAGTCGACAGAACAAAAAACTTGCCGAGTGTGTTGCAAACCGCTGATAATTCACCGTAGAGCATCGAACCTTGCAGATAGTACTTGACGAAAAAGTACAGGATGGGTTTTACTTAGTATTTCTATAATAACTATTATTTGACAGCTAATATTGAAGGATTAGAGAGCCATGAAAAAACTCGTCATTATTGCACTGTGTATATTTATTCCGGCTTATATTTACCTGATGATTCAGTATTTCTAGGCACAATGGTTAATTGCCAGCGCAAGCAAAATGTTACATTGGACGGTACTCATTAACTCGTCTATCTAATTAATAGATATGCCTCGTTTCTTGCGTTCCGTCCATCTTGCACTTTAACTTGCCCGGCAAATTAACAAGAACTTCCGATAACCCATCAAATAGCGAAAGTGATAAGCCTGGCGCGTAAAGAGCACCCCCTAGTCTCCACAATACGCGGTCACCTGAATTTCAATTTTCATCCTGGGATCGGATAGTCCCGCGGTCAGCATCATGGCCGAAGGCCTGACGTCACCAAAATATTTGCGTGTCACCGGAAAGCATTTCGGAAAATCGTCGACATTCGGTAACACATAAGTTACACGAACCACATCTTTTAAACTGCTGCCAGCCTCCCGTAACGCGGTATCGATATTCTGGAAGCATTGTTCGGCCTGCTCCAGCAGATCGTCGGATATAGTCATTTTACTGTAATCAAACCCGGTGGTGCCGGATACCATGACCCAACCGCCTGCGCGGATTGCGCGGGAATAGCCGATTTCCTGCTCGAATGTAGAGCCGGAACTGATGCGTTGGCGTGCCATAAAATGTACTCCTTATAAAAGTTTTTGAAAAAATATCACTATAAATAGGTTAGCATGTGATTTCAAAACAGTTTTGATTTTATGGCGAGAGGCAAGTCCTCAATGGCGACAACTTTGTACTGGCATGATTACGAGACATTCGGCGCAGACCCCAGACGGGACCGGCCTGTGCAGTTTGCCGGTGTGCGTACGGACGAGGCGTTCAATGAAATTGGCAAGCCCCTGGTAATATACTGCAAACCGCCACGTGACGCATTGCCGCAACCCATTGCCTGCTTGATCACCGGTATTACGCCGCAACTGGCCGATGAGAAAGGGCTGCCGGAGCCTGAGTTTATCGCCCGAATCCACGATGAATTGGTGCAATCGGATACTTGTGGCGTTGGTTATAATACAGTGCGTTTTGACGATGAAGTGACGCGTTATGCCCTTTATCGCAATTTCTTCGATCCTTACGCGCGTGAATGGCAGAATGGCAATTCGCGCTGGGATTTAATCGATCTGGTGCGCATGACGTATGCGCTGCGGCCCGAAGGAATTGAATGGCCGCTGCGCGAACCTGAGCCGGGCAAGGAGAACGAGGAGAGCGGACAACCGAGCTTCCGATTGGAAGATTTGACTGCGGCGAACGGTATCAGTCATGGCGCTGCGCATGATGCGTTGTCCGATGTGCGTGCCACGATTGGACTGGCGCGCCTGCTGCATGCCCGGCAGCCGCGTTTATATAACTGGCTTTTCCAGTTGCGTAATAAACGGCGGGCGGCTGAATTGCTCGATCTCATTCAACATACGCCGGTGGTGCATACCTCGCGTATGTATCCGGCCAGAACGGGCTGTACGACTTTGGTTATGCCGCTAGCCGCCGAATCGGGTAATCCAAACAGCATGCTGGTTTATGATTTGCGCCATGATCCGGAGAGGTTTCTGGATATGGATCAATCCGAGTTGAGCCGGTCTTTATTTACCCGTGCTGAAGATTTGCCGGATGGCGAGCAACGCTTGCTTGTCAAGTCGGTGAAAATTAACAAATGCCCTGCACTTGCGCCACGCAATACGCTCAATGCACAAGCAGCTGAACATATTGAGATTGATCTGGCTGCCTGTCAGCGTCACTGGCAGAAACTCTTGGAGCACTGTGCACAAACCGATTTTGCACAACGGGTAGCATTTGCTTATTCCAGTAGAGAATTTGAACCGGCAGTAGATGTTGATCTCGCACTCTATGATGGTTTTATAGATAATGCCGATGCGCTGTTGTTTGCACAGATACGCCGCGCCACGCCTCAGGCGCTTGCGAAAGCCCGATTTGATTTTCACGACAAGCGATTGCCTGAATTGTTTTTCCGTTACCGCGCCCGCAATTGGCCGCAGGCATTGTTACCCGAAGAAGCGCCGCGATGGGACCAACTGCGCCGGGAACGATTAACCTACGGTATGGGCGGTGACAGCTTGAATGCTGAGCGTTATTTCGATCAGATAGCGTCGCTGCGAAGTGAATACATGGATAATGCCAAAGCGTTGGAAATACTCGATGCGCTGGCTTGCTGGGGGAAAGATCTCATGAATTTCTGATCATGAGAGGCCATGATAGAATTCGTATATTCATAATTTCACAATAAAATAACCCATATTATCTTTTTGATATGTTTCCAGGCGTTTATGAAAAAAAATTACCTTGAACGAATTCTGACAGCGCAAGTTTATGATGTTGCGGTAGAAAGCCCGCTGGAAAATGTATCAAACCTGTCAGCACGCATTCATAATCAGGTGTTACTGAAACGTGAAGATTTGCAGCAGGTTTTTTCATTCAAGCTGCGTGGCGCTTATAACAAAATGCTCAAATTGTCGCCGGATGTGCGTAATCGCGGTGTGGTGGCGGCTTCAGCCGGAAATCATGCACAAGGTGTCGCATTGGCAGCGAAAAAACTGGATTGCAGCGCAACCATTGTCATGCCGGTTACTACACCGCAGATCAAAGTACAGGCGGTGATAGCGCGCGGCGCGACCGTGGTGCTGCATGGCGATTCATATAACGACGCTTACGATCACGCGATAAAGCTGACCGAGGCGCAGCAGGCGACTTTTATTCATCCGTATGACGACCCGGATGTTATCGCCGGACAGGGTACCATCGGCATGGAAATCCTGCGCCAGCATACCGGGAACATTCATGCGATTTTTGTGCCGGTCGGCGGCGGCGGGCTGATTGCCGGAATCGCTGCATATGTCAAACGACTCTATCCTGAAATTAAAATCATCGGCGTGGAGCCGGTGGATGCCAATGCACTGTACCGTTCATTGCAAAGCGGACGCCGCGTCAAGTTGACGCAGGCTGGTTTATTTGCCGACGGCGTGGCTGTCAAGCAGGTCGGCAAGGAAACGTTTCGCTTATGCCGCGAACTGGTTGATGAGGTCATTTTGGTGGATACCGACGCAATTTGCGCTGCGATCAAGGATGTGTTTGAGGATACCCGCAGCATTCTGGAGCCTTCCGGTGCGCTCTCGATCGCGGGTATGAAGGCGTATGTGGAGCGGGAAAATATTTTGCATCAAACGCTGATCGGGATCGCATCCGGCGCGAATATGAATTTTGACCGCTTACGGCATATTTCCGAGCGTGCTGAAATCGGTGAGCATCGCGAGGCGGTCATGGCGGTCACGATTCCCGAAAAACCAGGCAGTTTCAAGAAATTTTGTAATTTACTCGGCGCAAAAAGTATCACGGAGTTTAATTACCGTTATTCGGATCCTATGGAAGCGCATGTTTTTGTCGGTGTCTCGGTACGTAATCGCGAGGAAACCGAAAAGCTGATCGCTGACTTGCAAAAAAGCGGTTTGAATACACAGGATATGAGTAATAATGAAATGGCCAAGCTGCATATACGTCATCTGGTCGGCGGGCATGCGCCTGAAATTCAAAACGAGATACTGTATCGTTTTGAATTTCCGGACCGGCCCGGTGCGTTGATGGATTTTCTGAATGCGATGAGCCATAACTGGAATATCAGTCTTTTTCACTACCGCAACCATGGCGCGGACTACGGACGTGTATTGATCGGCATACAGGTACCGCTGGAAGAAAAATCCGATTTCAAAGCTTTTCTGGATCAACTTGGCTATCGCTACTGGGATGAGAGTAAAAATCCGGCGTATAAGTTGTTCCTGGGCTAATGAGTGTTAAATCTGGAACTTGTTGCGCGCATGGGGTATTTCAATAGTCTGCAACCGGTTAATAAGAAACAATGAGAAAATATTCTGACGATTTTATCGGGGAGGAGTCATAAATGAATGAATATATAGCAGAATTGTCGAACCTGTTCGCTTTCGATGAGCTGACTGAAAGAAGCTGGCGAGAGATTGCACTTATTTTGTCGCCATCGGTTTTGCTGATTTTTTTGTTGTTTGGTTACATTGGCTTCCTGAAAACAAAACTGTGGCAATGGACGATATATGTGACTTGTTTTGTTCTTCTCGTTGTCTACATGCCTTATGAACTGATGCGACAGTCAACTGAAATGTCCAGAGCACAAGCCAATATTGAAGAAATGCACGACGGTCTGCAGGAATTTCTAGACGCCGCGAAACTTGGATATATCAACAGTTTAAACACCGAGGAAGCGGCTGCCAGCATGTTGGATGAATTAATCGATGGCCTTGATGCGCATGAAAAGAAAGAATTAATTGTGATTTCATGGATCATGGCGGAAAATGAAAAGCAGGCACTCGGGCAAATTGATGACAAGCAGAAATTATTGGCGGATGATATCAAAGCGAGCGTGAGCACAGCCAAAAGTGAAATTATTGATTCCAGAGCGCCTGTTGAAATGATTTCCGGTGATGTTGTCAAACGCCTTGAAACGGATGTGAATCATTTGTTAGAAGATAAAATGAATACTTTCAAGCAGGAAATTGACAATACATTGGATAGTTTTGAAAAAGATATTAATGCATTTATACAGGCGGAACTGGGTAACTATGAAGAAAAGCTGGCTGCGATAACCCAGCAGAATGTAGAAGAATTAAGAGACTATTCCAGCAAGGCAAGCAGGTCAATTGCGCATCAGGTTAACAAAATTAATAAAGAATCCCTGCAAAGACTGGATGACACCAAAGTCAGCATAGACGGCATTGGTGCAGCAATCAGTAATATCGATCTGCAAGCTGTGATCAAACAGATTTCCACGCTTTCCTCCAAAGTTGAGAACGCGCAGAAGAAAAACGATATTCTATTTGAATATAACGAATGTATGCGCACTACGGGCATACTTGATCTAGGCGGTAAGAAAGACGAGTGTAAGAGTGTATTAGACAGTGCATTGAACGAATTATGAGTTGTATCGATATGACTGAGTCTGACGATCATTGGTTTGCCTGAAATGGTCGTCAGATAGCATATTGCTTTGTCTATGGATTCTGTTCTTTATAAAACAACCATTGTTTTTTGCTCGGGAACGGATACATCTTGCCAGTGCAGTTTTTCCCGAATTACTGTTGCCATGGAAGTTGCGTTGCTTAATTCTCCATGCACCACAAAAGTTTTCTCAGGCGGTTTTTTGAAAAGACTCAACCAGTTTAGCAGCGCTTTTTGATCGGCATGCGCCGAAAGGCCGCCAATTGTGTAAATATCAGCCCTGACTGGAACATCCTGCCCAAATATCTTGACGATTTTCGCGCCGTCGACCAAGCGCCTTCCCAATGTTCTTGCAGCCTGAAAGCCGGTGATAATGATGCTGCATTCCGGGCGGCCGAGATTGTATTTGAGATGATACTTGATTCGCCCTGCATCGCACATGCCGCTGGCGGAAATAATGATTGCGCCATGCTTGATTGTATTGAGGCGCATTGATTCTTCAACATCCTGAATAAAATGAATACGCGGCTTTTTATCATTTGCGTCCATCCATTGCATTGCTTCCTGGGTTTCCTGGTCGAGTACCGCGATATGTTTCATGGTGATGTCCGTGGCTGCCAGCGCCATCGGTGAATCCACATAAATATCCATTTCACCCAGCTTGCCTTCGCGATGCAGGTCGATCAGCAAAAACAGCATGTCCTGCGTGCGGCCTACGGTAAAAGCCGGAATAATGACGTTACCACCTTTATCAGTGAGCGTATTTTTAATCGCATAAACCAGCTCGTCTAGGGTATCGGACATGTTGCGATGCAAGCGGTTGCCGTAGGTCGACTCGACCAGCAATATATCTGCATGATGGATTGG
>DOOY01000122.1 GCA_003514765.1 Nitrosomonas sp.
GCAAATTGGAGACAACCACCACGTCTTCGCTCAGATCGTAAGTACGTCTGAGGTGCTGATTGAGTTGCGTCGCCATTAATTGTATAGCCAGGTTAATCATAGTATTTCTATTTTATCGTGACCGGGAATAGGGGTGTTAACAGTTCACTAATTGTTAACACCCCCTGGCTATCGATCATAAATCCATTGCAACAATGCATCCATCGCAACGCCCGAACGATCCGCCAGCGCATGGTTGACAAAAATCGCAACGACAAAGCGCTGCCCCGATTTATTCAACATATATCCGGCAAGTGCTCTAACGCTGTTTAAAGTGCCAGTTTTCATATGCGCAACGCCACTTACAGTAGTCCCTGTCATGCGGTTACGCATGGTCCCGTCGGCTGCGGCTATCGGCATCGACGAGATAAATTCAGGCATCACCGGACTTTGAAATGCTGTCAATAACAGTTGGCCCATATGCCGAGCGCTGATGCGCTCATTACGCGACAGGCCGGAGCCATTTTCAACGACCAGTTCGGGGAAAAACAGCTGTTTGGACGCCAGCCATTGCTTCAAGGCCTGCTCGGACTTGTCGAGTGTTGCCGGCGCACGGCTGCGATTGATGGACCCGGCAGTACCCAGCGTCAAAAATAACTGGCGCGCGGCAATGTTGTTACTAAATTTATTGATACCGCGAATAATTTCAGCCAGTGGCGGCGAATGATATGTTTTGATATGCACCAAATTCGCCGGCGCTTTGGCGACAACGACATCGCCTTTAAATACGCCCCCTTGTTGCCACCATAACCGTCTGAATAGATCGCGCGTATACGTCGCGCTATCGTGCAAACCCAGTAAAAACGACCGCCTGCCGCATTGCGCTGAAAAGCTGCCGTTCAAAGTAACCAGCATATGATTACTGCCTTCCTGATTGGTTTGAATTTCAATATCCATAAACCTGCGCCAATCGCTGCCGCACGTCCTGTTGCTCAGTTTCAAATTATTCAACAAAACCAACGAATCGGGTATTGGATCGGCAACCACTCTGACCACGTTCTTTTCCGGCTCGGGCATGAAGTGCAACGCCGTAGAACGGTAATTAACCAGCAGCGCCTCAGGTAAAATATTGTAAGTGCGGTAAGGTTGGCCATCAAATGCACCCGGATCACCATCCGGAATATCATAATGACTGTAATCGAGTATCAGATTACCGGTTATTTCATGTAATCCGGTCTGGCGTAAACGATGGATCAATAACCAGAAATTTTCCAGATCCAACTTGGGATCACCATAGCCCTTGATTACCAGATCACCGTGCAATACACCCGCTTCAATTTTGCCATGTGCGTATAAAATGGTTTGCCAGGAATAAGCCGGCCCCAGTACTTCAAGTCCGGCGTAAGTCGTAACCAGCTTCATTACCGATGCGGGATTCATGGGAACATCCGCATTAACCGCAATGATCGGCAAATCAGCGCCGATTTCATGGACATAAATACCCACAGCAGATTCCGGGACGCCTGCCTTGTCAAGTTTCTGTTTTACCGGAACCGGTACTTGATACGGTTGCTGATCGGCCAGCAAATGAACAGACTGACAGGCCAGCAACAGAATAAATAAAACAAATACGCTTAAATGCGTTATTTTCATAGCGGCAGCATAATCGTTTTATAATTTATTTTTTTCGATTACATATAAAAAAACCATCATCCCAGCCTGTCCGGTACTGACCGTCACTTTCATAACGCTTGAGGTCCTTAAAACCCCAGATTGATTTTTTAGCGGTTTCACAACCGTCTACATAGCCTTCCTGAGTGGCAGGCGGGTAGCCCATCAGATTATATGTCGGTTTGGTACTGGGTGGCAGCGGCTCCTTTGGACGCTCAGTCGGAGGCTGCGTTGGTTGAACTGGTTGAGTCGGTTGCGTCGGTTCAAGCATCGCACAACCCGCAATTGTTAACAGGACAAACACTGAAACAAATAATTTAACGCGACTACCCATGTGCATGACTACTCCTTATACACAAAACAAATAATGACTATATTTTTGCTGTTCCGCTAGGAAAGCGTCGACTTTAACAGTTTCCCCATCTCAGCCGGATTACGGGTAACCTTGATCCCGCATTCTTCCATCACAGCCAGCTTTTCTTGCGCTGTTCCTTGCCCGCCGGAAATGATTGCTCCGGCATGCCCCATGCGTTTGCCCGGTGGCGCAGTAACGCCGGCAATAAAACCGACTACCGGCTTTTGCATATGTTCTTTCACCCAGCGTGCACAGTCTTCTTCGTCGGCACCGCCAATTTCACCGACCATCAGCACTGCATCGGTCTCGTCGTCATCATTGAACAGCTGTATCACATCGCGATGCTTTAGACCATTAACCGGATCACCGCCAATACCGATACAAGTCGACTGCCCCAACCCTTGTTCCATTAATTGCGCAACCGCTTCATAAGTCAACGTACCCGATCGCGATACCACACCGATGCGACCTTTCTTGTGAATGTAACCCGGCATAATGCCAATCTTGATTTCATCCGGCGTAATAATACCGGGACAGTTCGGACCGATCAGCCGCGTTTTTTTGCCCTGCATTTTATAGCGTGTGCGTATCATATCGCGCACCGGAATGCCTTCGGTAATGCAGATCACCAGATCCAATTCCGCTTCCACAGCTTCATCTATCGCCGCGGCTGCGAATGGCGGCGGTACATAAACCACCGAAACAGTCGCACCTGTCGCTTCTTTGGCTTCTTTCACCGTACCAAATATCGGGATATCTTCAAAATTTTCGCCAGGTTTGCGCGGATTCACCCCGGCAACAAAACATTGCCCGCCGTTGGCGTATTCGCGGCACATGCGGGTATGAAACTGACCGGTTTTACCGGTAATCCCCTGCGTCATCACACGACTGTTTCGATTGATCAGGATGGACATGAAAAATAACTCCTTCGATGAATAAGTAGATATTTCAGTGATACCGGAAAAACTAAAAACGCTGGTTTTCAGGTACTTTAGCCGCGATTACAACCTTCTGTGCTGCTTCGGCCATATTTTCGGCCGGAATAATCTTCAATCCTGAATCGGCAAGAATTTTTTTACCAAGCTGTACGTTGGTGCCTTCCAACCGTACCACCAGTGGTACCGTCAGATGAACCTCGCGCGCCGCCTGTACGACCCCTTCAGCTATGACATCGCAGCGCATAATACCGCCGAAAATGTTTACCAGAATCGCTTCCAGCTTGGGATTGCGCAGCATTAATTTAAACGCTTCCGTCACCTTTTCGGCCGTTGCTCCACCACCGACATCGAGAAAATTGGCCGGATTGCCGCCATACAGCTTGATAATATCCATCGTCGCCATTGCCAGCCCTGCGCCATTGACAAGGCAACCGATATTACCGTCGAGCGGAATATACGATAAATCATGTTCCGATGCTTCAACCTCTATCGGATCTTCTTCATCCAGGTCGCGCAGCGCCACAATCTCAGGATGCCGGAACAATGCGCTATCATCGAAGTTCATTTTTGCATCGAGTGCAAGCACATGATTATCCGCGGTTAACGTCAACGGATTAATTTCCGCAAGTGAAGCATCCTTTTCATCAAATGCCCGGTACAATCCCATTAATAATGTCCCGGCCTCATCGCGGCCCGCTTCAGGAATACCCATTTTTGCAGCCGCATCAAGCACTTCGTTATCGGTCAAGCCGGTAATCGGATCAATATAAATCTTATGTATCTTCTCCGGGGACTCCGCCGCCACCTGTTCAATATCCATACCACCTTCAGCACTGGCCATCAGGCACACGCGCTGACTGCCGCGATCAACCACCATACCGACATAATATTCGTTTGCAATATTGACGCCTTCTTCAATAAATAACCGATGCACGATCTGCCCATCGGGTCCGGTCTGATGCGTAACCAGTCGCATACCCAGTATTTTGCCGGCCAGCTCGCGTACTTCATCGAGTGATTTAGCCACCTTGACACCACCGCCCTTACCGCGCCCGCCCGCATAAATCTGCGCTTTGACGACCCAGGTATCGCCTCCCAGTTCCTGTGCCGCTTGCACTGCTTCATCAACGCTGAAGCAGGCAATCCCACGCGGCGTGGCCACGCCAAATTGCCGCAAGATCTCCTTCGCCTGATATTCATGAATTTTCATAGTAGAGATTCCGCCTTTCTATCTAAATTTGTGTATGCTG
>DOOY01000024.1 GCA_003514765.1 Nitrosomonas sp.
CCTGGACCATCAATCTGACTTCTCCCTCCGGTCCGCGGGGTAATCTGTATTCGGGTACTGATACGTTCCTTGAGCATTGGCACATGCGAAATTACACCGATCAATTTGCCGTTTTGTTGTAAGCTTGCAAGTGTCTCGAGCGCTGTATCGAGTACATCTTCATCCAACGTCCCAAAACCTTCATCCAAAAATAACGAATCAACCCGGACGTTTTTGCTGGCCATATGTGAAAGCCCCAATGCCAGCGCCAAGCTCACGATGAAACTCTCTCCACCCGAGAGATTCTTGGTAGATCTAATTTCACCGCTTTGATAACTGTCTATTACATTCAACTCGAGTGGCTGCAAATCATCGCGCATCAACAAATACCGATCGGTGAGTTTTTGTAACTGCCGATTAGCATGGCCGATCATGATTTCAAAAGTCAACCCTTGTGCAAAGTTACGATATTTCTTTCCGTCAGCCGAACCAATCAGACTATGCAATTGATCCCATCGATCACATTCCAATTTTTGTGCTTCAATTAACGTCTGCTTTTCGTTGATTTTTTCCATAGCCGCTCTATTATGTGCCAGCTTATGTTTTAGTCCGGCAATATCATCCTGGAGCAGCTTTAATGCTTGCCCGGATAACTTGCTTTCATGTTCCAGCGCCTCTCGTTTGGATGCCGTCATTTTCCTGCCAATTTCTGTCGCAAGGCGGTGCTCCCGATCTTTTTTTCGCACCTGCAAATCCGCATACCGATTATCGAGTGCCTTTGCTTTGGTCTTTATTTTCTCTCTTTCATGTAACGTTAAACGTTCGGCAACAAACAACCGTTCATCGGCAAATCCGGCCGCTTGCAAGGTATCCAAAAATGCAGCTTCGAGTTTCTCAAGTTCATGCTCTTTTTTCTCAATGCGCGCTTTTTGCGAAGCAATATATGTTGCGATTGTATGGTGCCGTTGCCTGGCTTCATCCCAAGATAGCCGTTCGGTTTTTTCCTTCAATTCTGCATCTAGTACAGCTTTTTCCAACCGAATTTCCTCTGTATCCGGATTCCGGATTCCAAACAAATTCTGACGCTCAATACTTTGCTTCTCAGATTCTTTCTTGAGCGCATTCAGCGTAGATTGTTTTTCGTGCAGCACCTTGTCCTGGGCTTTAATAACCGCTGCGAGCCTTTTCAGATCGCTCTCCAGTTGAGTAATTCGTTTTTCTATTACAGTTTGCTGTTCTACTCGATACCGCCAGTTATCCAACCGTTTTTTCAGCGACTCCAGAAATAAGTTCAGATCTGTACCGGGCATTTCCTGAATATCCAATGGTTGCAGTCTGGCCAGCGCAGATCGCTTCAAGTCAGCCCAATGTTGACTACTTTTCTCAAGCGCCATTGTCATATCCTGCAGACTTTTTTCGACATTTTTTTGCTCATTCACTGCATCTGTTTCAAGCTTTTCATATACTGTCACCTCCCTCAGTGCCTGTTTTTCTGTTGTTTCCAACACCTGGATTTCAGCTTCAAGTCGCTCGGCCTTTTCAATGAACGCAGCCAGCTTTGCAACTTTTTTCTCGGTTTCATCCATCTGTGGAACGTTACCTGCTGCAAATGGATGTTCTGTGGATCCGCAAAGTGGACAAGGTCTGCCGTCTTCGAGCCTGATTCTCTCAGATTCAAGATCAGCAATTCTGCGCAATAAAGCCATCTCGCGCAGTAAAACGTCTTTTTCTGCACGATACTCGCGCAGCAGGCGATTAGCCAGCAATGTATTTAAATCGTTCCTGTGGCGTTCAGTCTTTTTTTGCGCATCCAACAGCTCCTGTTTACGAACGGCAAGTAAATCTGCTTGAACAGTGTGGTTCTTCCGGGCCGATTGCAGTTGTGCCATTACTTTTTCAAGCGTTTCTTTTTTTTCGGCGATATCCTTCTGAACTGAAATCAGGCTGTTCAACTGTTCCTCAATCCCGGTCAGATCACTGACAAGCCGCTCATCCCGGGCATTCTTTTGCAAGTAATCCTTTTCTTGCCTTAAATCATTCCGGGCCGCTTCCAGTTTCTTTTGTTTCTGCACCTGAATACTTTTGTCCAGCGCTATTTGCCCGGCAATTTTCTCACGTTGTGCAGCTGCAACCCCGATTGCTTGCTTTTTGTCAGCCAGTTGTTGATCAAGTATACGTATTTTCTGAATTAACGGCGCTTTGGATTTCTGTGCATGTCTGACCTTCACGGTTACCTGTTCGGCATATCTCAACATCTTTTCTGTTTTCTGAACGTGAAAGGCTACTTCAGGCAGCCTGGATTCCTCACTTTTGAGCGATTGCCGGTCTTCAACCTGCTGCTGTCTGACAGAAGTCAATGTGGCGTAATGACCATCAAGTTCAGCAGCTTTTTGAGCACGGCACAGCCGTTCCCGCTCCGGTTTAAAAACTGCAAGTTCAATATTCAGTTTTTCAACCGCTGCAGACAAGGTGTTGATTTCCGCTTGCAAGTCATCAATATTTTTTAACCAAGCAAGTGCATTATTTGTTTGCAGTATTCTCGCGGTAATCTCAGCTTCCTGTTTTTGTTTCTCGTGCAACTCACGGTTCATTTCGATTTCCTGTTCACCGGTCAGAATTGTTACACCTGAAATTTGTGCCTGCAACAGGTTTAATTTTTCACGCTCAATGCGCTGTCGTTCATGTACTTTAATGGATATCCGGCTATAAATATCGGTACCCGTGATTTGCTCCAGTAGCGGCGCCCGTTCGTCGGAGTCTGCCTGCAAAAATGCCGCAAAACCACCCTGTGCAAGTAACATCGAACGAGTAAAACGATCAAAATCCATTCCGGTCACCCTCTCGATCTGTCTGGCGACTTCAAGCATTTTTGTCTCCAGCACTTTTCCAGAGTCGGCTTCGGCAATTTCATGCCGGGGTACCTGCAATTCGCCATCCGGTTTTTTCCGTGCCCGATGTTGACTCCAGTGACAACGATAACGGCCCGCCTGGGTTGCAAAAGTCACTTCGGAAAAACATTCCCCTGTCTGGCGAGACATAATTTCATTATTACCTTTGGTAACTTTATTGAGCCGCGGGGTGCGTCCATAAAGTGCCAGGCATATGGCATCGAGGATTGTCGTCTTACCCGCACCGGTTGGACCGGTAATCGCAAAAATCCCGTCTGATATAAATGCGGGATGCGTAAAATCAATCGCCCATTCACCGATCAGTGAATTTAGATTTTGAAACCTTACGTGAAGAATACGCACCAGCTGCCTCCCTACTTATGCGCGCGTTCATCTTCATAAAGAGACATCACCACTTCCTTGTAAGCTTGCACTAATTCCGGCCGCTGCCTATTTGACACATTGTGTGCGGTCAGACAACGCTCGAACACGTCGTTGACATTCATATCATCCAGCGTTTCTTCATCGTGCATTCGATTAAGCACGCGATCAATGATACGTGTATTTTTAACGCGCAGTACTTCCAGCTTTGATCCCGCAATAACTGCATCCAGGCGCTCACGCAGGTTTTTCTGCATCTCATCACCCTCGAATATGACTTCGAGCCAGACATCAGATTCGGTCGCTGATAATTCCAGAATTCTACTTGAAATGGCCTTCCAGTCGCCCTTGACACGTTCTAGCAGCTGAAAGACAGGCACTGGAACAAGCGTGATTTTTGCCTGGTGACTTTCGATTGACTGAGTGCCATGATCTTTGTGATCAACAAATTCAACAATCACCACACTTTTTTGCTGTCTTGCCTCACCAAATCCCATTGGTAACGGCGAACCGCTGTAACGTCTGACTTCAGAACCACCCACTTTCTGCGGCACATGCAAATGCCCGAGCGCCAGATAATCCAGACTGTCCGGAAAAATACCCGCCGAAACATGCGCCAGTGACCCGACATACAGTTCCCGCACCCCGTCGCCTTCGACGGTTTGCCCTCCGGCAGCAAAAAGATGACCCATGGCAACAATCGGTATCGTCTGTTTTGCTAATCGCACAAGTTTCCGCTGCTGTTTCATAAGTTCATCGCGTTTTTGTACTGCAATGGCAACCACTTCGCTGTAGTGATTGCGTATACCTTCAATCAGTTTACGTTCCTTGTCTTCAATGCTTTCACCTGCCTCCACCAAACGAATATCACGGTCCCGCAGGTAAGGGACGGCACAGACAATCAATTCCGGCGTTCCATTTTCGTTTTTGAGCACAAGCACTTCATCGTTTAGACGCTCAGGCACGCTGCCCACAACATGCACATCAAGCGCTTTCAGCAGTTCTCTCGGCGCATTGAGAAACGAAGGCGAATCATGATTACCCGCAACCACCACAACATGACGGCAACAGGATGCCGCAATTCGGCAAAGGAAACGATAGTAAAGCGCCTGTGAAGCATTACTCGGCGTAGTGGTATCAAACACATCGCCTGCGACCAATAAAACATCAACTTCTTCACGTTGAATTATTTCTACCAGCCAGGATAGAAATGTCTCAAATTCAGCGTAACGTTTACGGCCATAAAGGGTTCGGCCGATATGCCAGTCGGAGGTATGGAGAATCTTCATGATTTACAGTCACACAGTGGACTATGAAACGAAAAACGAGAAAATATAAGCCGCCATCCCGTCGGCGCAGCCTACTAATCAGGCATTGAATAGCGTTTATCAGCGAAGGAAACAGATGAAATATTTTTAATTAACAAACGCGGCGGCATAACGTCCCCGCCTGTTCTCTGTTTTTACAAACCAATTTCACAATTCGCGGCAACACTTAAGTTAGCAATATACAAAGAGCGTATTACACCGAATTTTTTCATCGCGCATACTATTGCATATAGAGGCATTATCCTATTCAGGATTTTTATAGAGCCTCAAACCACACCCGCTTCTTGTGCCTGCAGATCGGCATGATAACTGGAACGTACCATAGGCCCGCAGGCGGCATGAGTAAAACCTATCTTCACCGCAGCCTGCTCAAATGCTTCGAAGCCTTTAGGCGTAACGTAACGCAGAACCGGCAAATGGCCAATACTGGGTTGCAAGTATTGACCAATGGTCAGCATCTCCACATGATGAGCACGTAAGTCGTGCAGTACCTGCAGGATTTCCTCGTCGGTTTCACCAAGCCCTACCATCAATCCGGATTTTGTGGGAATTTCAGGAAACCGGGCTTTAAAATCCATTAAAAGTTTCAATGAATGCTGGTAATCAGCGCCCGGACGGCATTGCTTATACAGTCTCGGAACGGTTTCCAAATTATGATTTAACACATCAGGCGGACATGCAGCCAGTTTCTCCAGCGCAACTTCCAGTCTGCCTCTAAAATCAGGCACCAGTATTTCAATTTTTGTTTGCGGCGCATGTTGACGTATTTCATGGATGCAATCGGCAAAATGCTGCGCACCGCCATCGCGCAAATCGTCACGATCCACACTCGTAATAACCACATACTTCAGCTTCATGGCGGCAATGGATTGCGCCAGATGCAGCGGTTCCTCAGAATCAGGCGGCTTTGGCCGGCCATGGGCCACATCGCAAAAAGGACAACGTCGTGTACACAGATCACCCAGAATCATGAAGGTCGCTGTTCCTTTGCCGAAACATTCACCAATATTCGGACAAGAAGCTTCTTCACAAACGGTGTGCAGTTTTTGCTTCCTCAGAATGCGTTTGACTTCATGGAATGCCTGACTGTTGGAAGAACGTACGCGAATCCAGGATGGCTTACGCAACAAATCCTCTCGAGATTGCGGACTGATTTTAACTGGGTTACGTGCCGTTTTGTCAGCACCTTTCTGACGTAATTCAGATGTCATATAATGTTTATTATTTCCTTTTCTTAATGGGTTAGTTCATTTTGCAAATAATCGGCAAGTTTAAGGCTTAACACCTCCAATCCATCCGTGATCCCCTGATCCTTTGTTTGCGTCACCCGCATACCGGCATAGCCACATGGGTTAATAGCAGAAAACGGTCGCAAATCCATATCAACATTCAATGCAATACCGTGGTAACAGAAATTTTTTTTTATTTTCAACCCCAGCGATGCAATTTTAGCCGTATCGACATAAACACCCGGTGCACTGGTGCGCCCATGCGCTTTGACCCGGTATTCATCCAACAAGTTTATCACAGCATTTTCCATTCTTCTGACCAGTTCACGCACGCCCAGTTTTAAACGCCTGATATCCAAAAGTAAATAGGCGATTAACTGTCCTGCACCGTGATAGGTTATCTGTCCTCCGCGGTCTGTTTTGATCACGGCAATATCATTTTCAATCAATAAATGTTCCGGTCTACCGGCAACACCTTGTGTATAAACAGCAGGATGCTGTAATAACCATATTTCATCACATGTTTGTGGTGTGCGCGTATCGGTGAAGTCCTTCATTGCCTGCCAGGTCGGATAATAATCTACCAGTCCCTTTTGTTTGATAACAAACCGGAAACCAGGCACATTCTTATCATTCGGCGCTGTATATATCGTACCCTGGTTCACGCCCATATCAGAGAACGACCGACACCATCGGATGATTGGTCAATGCGCGATAAAGCGCATCCAGTTGACTGCGTGATGTTGCGCGAATAGTGCAGGTAATACTGAGATAATTCCCACCCTTGCTGGAGCGAACCTCCACGGTGGCTTCATCGAAATCAGGCGCATGATGTTTAACGATCGCCAGCGTTATTTGTTCAAAATCCTGTTCCGCTTTACCCATAATTTTAATCGGGAAATCGCAAGGATATTCAATTAAGGATTCTTCAGACATGCAAAAATAAAAAAAATGGCTGTCATTGTTTAATACGCAGCTTTAATTAACCGCGGCACCACGCATGTGCGTCGCTTTATATTGTTGATATAGCTGGTGTAACTGTCTAAACTTTGGTCCGGGTTTACCATTGCCGACAGGTTGGTCATTTAAACGCGTAATCGCCATGATTTCTCTGGTTGAGGAAGTCAGCATGACTTCCTCAGCGGAAAACAATTCATCTTCAGTAATTTCTCTAACCTCATGAATGGTATTGCTGGCGGCTGCCAGCTCGAGCGTTACGTCATATGTAATGCCCGGAAGCATTAAATGACTCTTGGGCGGTGTAAGCAGTATCTGATCTTTCACGACAAAAATATTACTCGCCGATCCCTCTGTAAGAAAACCGTCCCTGACCAGAATCGTTTCAATCGCACCTGCATCAACCGCAATCTGCCGCAGCAATACATTTGGCAGCAAGGAAATAGATTTGATATCACAGCGAATCCAGCGATTATCACTTGCGGTAACCGCTGCAACACCACTCGTCAGCCATTCCTGCGGCGGCGGCAATAATGGGTTACTCATGATAAATACCGTAGGCGGCGTATCTGGGAATGCATGATCGCGCTTGGCCACACCACGGGTAATATGAAGGTAAACAGACTGATCCTCGCCTTTATTCTTGGCAATGATTTGCTCGAGTAGATGATGCCATTCCTCATCTGTATACGGATTTTTTAACCGGATACCGTCCAGGCTATGCTGCAAACGATGCAAATGCTCCACCAACCGGAAAGGCTTGCGTGAATAAACAGGAATCACTTCATAAACACCATCGCCAAAAATAAAGCCACGATCCAGTACAGAGATGCAGGCCTTCTCAATTGGCATGAAATGTCCATTCAAAAATATCATAATGCCTTATCTTAAAAACGTAAATGTAAAATACGATTAGTTAAAAAGCAGCATAAAGCTGTCCCAGGCGCGGCCAATGAAATTTCCCAGATCCACGTCTTCCAGCGCGACCAGCGGATAGCTTTCCACCAGTTGACCATTTAAGGTAAATTTTACCGTTCCCACTTCTTGTCCCACTGTAATGGGCGCAATTAAAGGCTGCTTATACGCCATTGTGGCCTTGAGATTGTCAGCCTGTCCTTTGGGTATCGAAAAATAAACATCATTATTAAAACCCGCCTTAAGCACATCTTGAGCGCCTTTCCAAAGTTCAATCGAGGTCAGCACTTCACCTTTTTTATATAAATGCACTGTATCGTAAAACTGGAAGCCGTAGTTTAGCAACCTTTGGCTTTCCATACTCCGTGCATTGGCTGACTTCGCACCCATGATTACGGATATCAGTCGTCTCTTATCACGCTTCGCTGAGGTTATCAGACAATAGCCAGCCGATTTCGTCCAACCTGTTTTCATACCATCCACATGCGGATCCAGCCATAACAGACGATTACGATTAGGCTGTGTAATATTATTGTAGGTATATTCCTTAAGTGAATACAAAGGATAAAATTCGGGAAAATCACGAATGATCGCTGCGGCAAGCAAAGTCAGGTCATGCACGGAAGTATAGTGATTTGGGTCAGGCAAGCCTGTCGTGTTCATGAAATGCGTATTTTTCATTCCCAGACGTTGCGCTTCCTGGTTCATCATTTGCACGAAAATTTCTTCAGAACCGGCAATTGTCTCGGCTAATGCAATACACGCATCATTGCCGGATTGCACTATCATGCCGCGAATCAGTTCCTCAACCGTTACTTCCTTATTGGGTTCGATAAACATGCGCGAGCCGATCATACGCCATGCTTTATTTGAAACTGGCACAACCTGATCCAACTGTATACGGTTCTGCTTGAGAGCAGAAAATACAATATAAGCTGTCATCAGCTTGGTTAATGATGCCGGCTCAACACGCTCATGCACATTCTGGCTGGCCAGCACCTGGCCGGATTGATAATCCGACAACATATACGCTTTGGCGGCAATCGATATTGCGGGTTGTTGAGCTGATACTGGCACAGGAAGCACTGGTAGTAATACAACCAGATATATCAATAGTGGAAGTAAGCGTTTCATGAATATATACGGAAAATGATTATTATAGCCTGCTCTTGGTATTTCTTAAACCGGCCTTTTCTCAAAAAAAGAA
>DOOY01000177.1 GCA_003514765.1 Nitrosomonas sp.
CCTCATTCCCTACAGAAATTGATATCCGTTGAAGACTTGTTACATAAACAACTTAAAACATAGCTTAACAAGCTAGTAGTGCTTCAATTTGATACCGTCTAATATTAAAGTTCTCTCTCAATATAATCCAACAACATATTGAGAGAGCAGATGAAGAAAAATATATTATTCGGTTAGCAGAAGTAGAGCGTCAACAATTGGAGGATCAGGTTTATAAAGGATAGTCAGGCAGGTTTTAAAAAAACACCTTTAAACTCTGGCAGAAGAAGATGTGGTGTATTCCGCCTAAACAGGATGCGGCTTTTGTATGTGCGATGGAACAAGTGTTGTCGGTTTACAAACGGCCATTGAATCCGGATTGCCCTGTGGCATGCATGGATGAGACGAGTGTGCAATGCTTGAAGGAAGTACGGCCTGCGCTGCCAGGCAGACCTGTTCAAATTGAACGCTATGATGTGGAGTACGAGCGTAATGGTGTGGCGCATCTTATCCAATTTTATGCGCCATTAATAGGCTGGCGCCGGATAGATGTAGCTGATAATCACGCGGCCCTGCAATGCAATGGGCGCAAGGGGTAACGAACCTTAGTGGAGCAGGATTTTCCTGATGCCAGACGAATTACGCTCGTCATGGATAATCTGAATACACACTAACATTTCAACCAAAGCCGGGCCAGTAATGACTATCCGGTAAAGGCCGTTTGCCAAAAATAGCCTGGCCGACACGCACTACGGTTGCGCCCTCCTCTATCGCCAGTTCATAATCGCCGGACATGCCCATCGACAATTCTTCAAAAGACAACTCTGCAGGTGCATTCTGGCGCAGCCGGTCTCTTAAGTCGCGCATTCTGACAAAACAAGCACGTACACGGTCGAGATCGGTTGAAAAAATAGCCAATGTCATGAGTCCTTTGACCTGCAATGACGAATAGTTCGGCAACTGCCTGACAAAGTCTTCAACTGCTTCCGGCGGCAAGCCGAATTTGCTGGCTTCTCCCGAACTGTTAACCTGTACATAAACATCCATGCCGCGCCCTGCCGCCTGCAGACGTTTATCCAGTTCCGCTGCGACTTTGAGGCTGTCGAGTGCCTGAAATTCATGCGCGAAACGGGTAATATACTTGACCTTGTTGGTCTGCAAATGGCCGATAATTGACCATTGGATATTGAGGTCACTGAGCACCTCCGATTTTTCGCGTGCTTCCTGCACCTTGTTTTCACCCATTTCATGGCAACCTGCCGTGTAAGCAATGCGCAATCTTTCCGCAGAAACGGTTTTAGTGACCGGAAGCAGACGCACACTTGACGGTTCGCGCCCAGCCTTGATACAGGCATCGGTAATACGCTGCTGAACAGTTGCCAGATTATTTTTGATTTCGTTCAATTGTGCTGCTGCTGTTGCTTCTTCCAATGTTTTCTCCAGGAATTTTCTCTAATTTTATTCACTATTATTGCTGTTCGGTTGCTTGATGAAAAACCATTTTCCAGCTATCGCCATGACGCCGCCAAATTGAACTTCTCAACGATCCTTTTTTCGTTTCTGAGTATGTTTCCGATGATGCATTCATTTTCACCGCCCGATAAATCGCCATAACCACATCATTTGACAACATTTTGACTCTAAAATCCTCCAGTGACCATTTTTGCTGTGCATCTTTATGCAACAACCATTCAACCACAGCCTGTCTTGAATGCACCCGGCCGTCATTGCCGATTTCTTCGAATTCTTCTGACAGCAACGTATCTGCCACAGACGGGTTAACGCGCATATCTGTATGCAGCAGTTTCAATTCCAGCTGCTTTATCAGCGCGGCAAGCTGTTCCATGACTCAGGTAACTTTGGCACTCGGACGAGGGTTCTACTTCACTTTCATGCCGGGTTTTGCACCGTCATCGGGATTAAGAATAAATAATTCCTTCCCGCCGCTACCGGCCGCGAGCACCATGCCTTCTGACAAGCCGAATTTCATTTTGCGCGGCGCCAGATTAGCCACCATGACTGTCAAGCATCCTTTTAACTGTTCCGGGTCGTAAGCCGATTTAATCCCGGCAAAAACGGTGCGTTGTTCGCTGCCAATATCCAATGTCAGTTTCAATAGTTTTTCCGCGCCTGCCACATGTTCAGCCTGAATAATTTTTGCCACACGCAAATCGATTTTACTGAAGTCGTCTATGGTAATAGTTTCAGCAATCGGCGCTATGGTAGTTTGCTGAGTTGACCCGGCTTGCTCTGGCGAGAGGCTTTGCTTATTCGCCGCTACTAATGCCTCGATTTGCTGACTATCAATACGTGTCAATAAATGCTGATACGCATTGATAGCATGTCCGGCCGGCAGCAGCAATTGCGATACCGGCTCGCCAGCTGCAAGTTGGGGCCATGTCAATGCATCGCGGTTTAAAAATTTTTCTACCTGTCGTATCGTATCCGGCAGAATCGGTTTCAGATAACGCGCCAGCAAATAGAAAAGCTGTATGCCCAGGCTGCAAATACGCTGCAATTGTGCATTTTTATCGGCGTCTTTGGCAATTTCCCATGGCGCCATTTCGTGAATCATTTCATTTGCTTCATCCGCAAATTTCATAATCTGGCGCACAGCCTGTGCAAAATCACGTTCTTCAAACGCTTTTTCGATTACATCCGGCCGCCAGTTTGCAAACCGCTCATCAACCATCTCGCGCAAGGCCTGATAGTCATCACCGTCAACCAGTTTGCCGTTAAAACGCTTGGTGATAAAACCCGCACACCGGCTGGCGATATTGACAAACTTACCTACCAGATCGGAATTCACCCTTGCGACAAAATCATCCAGATTTAAATCGATATCTTCCATGGTGCCGTTCAGTTTCGCTGCGTAATAATAACGCAGCCACTCCGGATTGAGCCCTTGTTTTAAATAGCTCTCAGCCGTAATAAAGGTGCCGCGTGACTTGCTCATTTTTTCGCCGTTTACGGTCAGAAATCCATGCGCAAAAATTTGGGTGGGTGTTCGGTAACCCGCATTCTCCAGCATTGCGGGCCAGAACAGCGCATGAAAATACAAAATGTCCTTGCCGATAAAATGATAGAGTTCGGTTTCGGTATTCTTATGCCAGTATGCATCAAAATCAATATTTTCACGTATGCAAAGGTGTTTGAAACTGCCCATATAGCCAATCGGCGCATCCAGCCAAACATAAAAATATTTGCCGGGGGCATCCGGTATTTCAAAACCAAAATAAGGTGCGTCTCGAGAAATATCCCAGTCTGACAGCTTGTTTTCGCCCGTTTCTCCAAGCCATTCATGCATTTTATTCGCCGCCTCCGGCTGCAAATGATTGGCTTCGCGCGTCCAGCGCCGCAGAAAATCAACGCAACGATCATCCGAGAGATTGAAAAAATAATGCTCGGACGATTTTTTAACCGGCACTGCACCCGATACCGATGAATACGGATTTTTCAGATCAGTCGGCGCATATGCGGCACCACATACTTCACAAGCATCGCCATACTGGTCCTTTGCAGCACATTTAGGGCATTCGCCTTTAACATACCGATCCGGCAGAAACATCTGCTTTTCAGGATCATAAAGCTGCTCAATGGCTCGGACTGTGATGAGTCCAGCCGCCTTTAATTTACGGTAAATATCTTCAGAAAAATGCCGGGTCTCGTCCGAATGCGTACTGTAATAATTGTCAAAATGAATATGAAACCCCGTGAAGTCACCCAAATGTTCGTCATGTACGCGCGCGATCAATGCATCAGGCGTTATCCCCTCTTTCTCGGCACGCAGCATGATCGGCGTACCATGCGTATCATCCGCGCACACGTAGTAAATGTCATGCCCGCGCATTTTCTGAAAACGCACCCAGATATCCGTCTGGATATACTCCACAAGATGGCCCAGATGAATACTGCCATTCGCGTAGGGTAGCGCTGAGGTCACCAGAATTTTTCGATTGCTCATTCGTCCTTGTTTCATCAAATTTGAATAAACGCCTATTCTAACAAATTGTGTGTAACACCTGATATTTGTTACCATGCCAATTTCAATCGATTTATTTCCGTGCCGCAGTAATCTGGCGGCATGCAGTATACTCAGCGTACCAAGGAGTTTCATAGTGACGATTTCTGAACAACAAATCCAATCCGCTTTGCAAAATGTGATTGATCCGACGACTGGCAAGGACTATCTTTCAAACGGATCAGCGCGTAATATTCAAATCGAAGGCAACCATGTTTCGCTTGAAATCGAAGTGGGCTATCCGGCAAACAGCGTCAAGCATGACATTCAGCAAAGCATTGTTACGGCACTGCAGACCATACCCGGTATCGGTCAGATTAATGTCGCTGTATCCAGCAAGATTGTGCCACATGGCGTGCAAAGCGGCGTCAAACTGATTTCCGGCATTAAGAATATTATTGCAGTTGCATCAGGCAAAGGCGGTGTCGGCAAGTCAGCGACTGCTGTCAATCTGGCGCTCGCATTGGCAGCTGAAGGCGCCAGCGTCGGCATACTCGATGCCGATATTTACGGCCCTTCCCAGCCTCAGATGCTGGGTATTACACAACAACCGGAATCACTCGACGGCAAATCAATGGAACCCGTCATCGCGCATGGTATCCAGGCGATGTCTATTGGCCTTCTCATTGATGTGGAAACACCCATGGTCTGGCGTGGACCGATGGTTACGCAAGCATTGCAGCAATTATTGCGGGATACACATTGGAAAGATGTTGATTATCTGGTCGTTGACTTGCCGCCCGGCACCGGTGACATTCAACTGACACTGGCGCAAAAAATACCCGTCACCGGCGCAATCATTGTTACAACACCTCAGGATATCGCCTTGCTGGATGCACGCAAGGGACTCAAAATGTTCGAAAAAGTCGGCATCCCTATTCTTGGCATCATTGAAAATATGAGTACACACACCTGTTCCAATTGTGGCCATACTGAACCCATTTTTGGCAGCGGTGGCGGCGAAAAAATGTGTAAAGACTATGAAATTGATTTTCTTGGCGCATTGCCGCTCGATATCAAAATTCGTGAACAAACGGATATCGGCGTACCCAGTGTCGTCGCCGACCCTGAAGGTGACATTGCAGCAACCTATCGCATGATTGCGCGCAAAGTTGCCGTTAAAGTGGCGAAATCAGTTGAGGATCATTCAGAATTATTTGCCAAAATTGTCATGGAAGACGATTAATTCCATCGCCACTCCAATTTACTTTTAAAACACTATGACCATCAAATCAGACAAATGGATTCGGCGCATGGCGCTTGACCATGGCATGATAACGCCTTTTGAACCCGACCAGATCAGGCAAAAAGACAACCGCCGAATCGTCTCTTATGGTACGTCCAGTTACGGCTATGATATCCGGTGTTCAGATGAATTCAAACTGTTCACCAATATCAACACCACCATCGTTGATCCCAAGAATTTCGATTCCAATTCATTTGTCGATGTAAAAAACGACATTTGTATTATCCCACCCAACTCATTTGCACTGGCACGCACTGTCGAGTATTTTCGCATACCGCGTAATGTCCTTACGATTTGTCTTGGAAAATCAACCTATGCACGTTGTGGCATTATCGTCAATGTCACGCCATTTGAGCCCGAATGGGAAGGTTATGTTACACTGGAGTTCTCAAATACCACGCCGCTTCCAGCCAAAATCTACGCAAACGAGGGCGTCGCGCAGGTTATCTTTTTTGAATCGGACGAAGCCTGCGAAACCTCTTACAAAGACCGGGGTGGTAAATATCAGGGCCAAAATGGCGTCACACTGCCTAAAATCTAACTGACGAAGGTACTTTAAATGAAAAAATTACAAAATAATTTCTTCCAGGCCAGATATCCATTTGCGCTGCTGGCGGCGCTACTGTTATTCATACCCGCTGCAACTGCCGCGTCAAGTAGCGATACCGGAAAAATCGACAATCATCCGCTCAAACATATCGAAATTTCAGGCATATCCATCACGACACCTGTCGATAAAATTGCCGACATTCTGATCGCACAAGGCTATACTCAAGTTAACAACACGCTATTCACGAAACAGGAACAACTTCAGAATAATCGCAAAACCATTTTTAGAGTGGAAATTGAAGACACCGCTGCTTTTCGCCAGATATCTTATCATCGCAGCCTAAGTGGCGGACGTGTTAAAACAGCCGGGGGTGAACAACCCGTACCTGCTTTCGAAAACGAGACAGCACAACAGCTATATCAGGTCATCTGCGAAAATATTTCTGAAGAAGCAAAAAAGACAAGGGCCTGCGAACCACTCACCGCTTCCAGCATCAATGCTGGCCATGGCCAGTTTATCGAACTGGATAATCATTTCTCCGCTCAACTCAGTGCGACTGCAGCTAACACGGCAATGGGAATAAAATATGCCTACAAATAGATGATTGGTAGTCACCCAATCCAAAAAGCAAAGTTGCTCTAAACCCAGTTCTGGTTTATCCTGTGCCCCCCATCAAAGCAGGCATAATGCAATTACGTTTTTGTAACAGATTTTCAATGGAGAAGTGACCGAGTGGCTGAAGGTGCACGCCTGGAAAGCGTGTGTACGGTTTATACCGTACCGCGGGTTCGAATCCCGCCTTCTCCGCCATTGTATCAATATAGCTAATTGTTGAAAAACAATAAAATATATTTATTATACAAGCATTCTACCCATCTTGTGTCGCTGGATAGCAGCGGACATTACTGGATAAATATAATGCAAGCACCCTCAATAGATTTAAAAAATCAAAAAATGACTCTGTTGCAAAAAATTGTACTGGCCAGAGTCAGCCTCTGACATAGCTGATTATGTAATGTAAATCACTGCTGTCCCGTTACCTTTCCTTTCAAAACAACATTGGCTGGTTATCACATTTGAAGCGCTTATCAGGTGGACCGCCTCACGTGGCATTTCACCACCTGGGTGAAAAAGAATATCTTCAAATGACTTTAAATTCGCTTGTTTAGCGCGTTCTTTGAAAAAATCCTCAGTTTCAAGAACTGATACTTTTTCTGCCACTGCCATTGCTATAAACTGATTAAGGCTTGTACCATCACGTTTTGCCATTTTTGCGACTTCATTCTTCAATGATTTTGGAAGTCGTAAGGAGTATGTTGATGTGTCACTCATAAACTAATAGACGTCATCCGACGAGGAAGCGTTATTGCCTGGAGCATCAACGTCGACGCTGGTGACGCCCCAGGCCCAGCAAACCCGATAAACCTAAACCCATCAGAGCAATAGTTCCTGGCTCGGGTACTGACGCCGCGCCGACATCACCCGAATGAACTGCCCAAGCGTAAACATATCCGGCGGATTTGTGTAAACCACCCAAACGGGATTCTAATGTCGCATTTGCGTTGATGCCAATCCCAATGAAAAAACACCAGCACATAACGCTGCTTTTATTGGCCCTTTCATGTTTGCCCCTTTATTGTGTATTCGTTGCTACATGATTAAACGGATAGATTATGACCCACCTGTATAATGCACACAAGAATTATACCTGTTGATAATAATCATTTTTTAAAATATGTTATAAATGGTGAGTTTCTCGTATGCTGAGTAAGTGTAAAATAT
>DOOY01000073.1 GCA_003514765.1 Nitrosomonas sp.
GCCACGCACATAATGCCAGCTTCCTTTCAGAAATAAGTTGGTGGCGGGTGGCGCGGGTTCCTCAAGAATTTTTTGCCAGAGTCCGAATCTTGCATATGTCCAGTAAGGGATCATACGAAACACTGCGGTTAGCGGCATTTCCTGCAGGGTTGCATCATCTATATTTCCGGCCAGTTTTTCTGCGGATTCAATGGCAACTTTGCTTTGTCCGCTTGCTGTGGCCGCAAACCACAGAAAATGAATGTTATGCGGATAGTACCCTATTGCGTAGAGTCCCTGGGCTTTGCTTTGCTCGATATAATCCTCGTCAGCTGCAATAGCCAGTTGATTGCTTTTCATTGCATCCTCGTACCGTCCCACCCGCTGATAAATATGTGACGGCATATGCACCATATGACCTGCTGCCGGCATCAATGTCAGCAGGGTGTCGGCAGCTTTTTCAGCGCGCTCGGGTGTTGATGTCGGTTCAATCAGGTGTATATACAAGTGCAGCGCACCGGGGTGAGCCGGGAAACGGTGCAACACGTCTTCAGTCAGTGCGACAATTTCAGCTATTCCCTCATGCGGCTGACCGTCAGGCATCCAATAACCCCAAGGGCGAAGATCCATTACCGATTCGACATAAAACATGGCGATATCAGGATCATCCGGAAAACGTTGATGCACCGCATGCATTGCTTTTGCATATGCCTTGTCGTTAGCTGTACGTTGCGCCGCCTTGCCCGTATACCGTTTTTCAAGCGCGGTGATTAATGCCTGCTCCTTTGGAGACACCCTGTCCATGAGTGATTTTGCCTGCTGCACCAGCTTTAAAGCCTGCGCTTCGTCATCTGGATTCATCATCGCATTGATATTTGGACCAAGTACAAGCGCCTGCCCCCAATATGCCATTGCAAGTGTTGGATCAAACCGTGCCGCTTCACGGAACGCCCGGCCCGCTTCGGCATGATTAAAACCATAGGCAAGATTGATACCTTGATTAATAAAAAGCTGTGCTTCTTCATTCTGTGTGCTGACCGGAAACGTATGTGAACCGAGATTTTGCAGTTTCGGCGCAATTTGATCATCTGATGTTTTCGCTAATGTATGGGTTGTGATCATTGTGATAATCAACATCAACCCTGCTGACAATAATTTAAGCGCATGAGATTGCATAAATATCTCCTTTAAAGTGTTTTCAGGCATTTATCCATAACAAAGCTTAACCGCATATTAATTCATCAATACTGATTTTTCTGATATGCCGGTAAAAATTAGCTGCGAGTTTTAGTCTGCTTTACAGACACGCACACCATAAGCCTCGCATTCGATAAGGTATTTTGCCATTTAATCTCTCTCCAATCTAGGCGACTGGTCGTCTCGTCTTAAGATAAAAAACAAATTGTTATAAACTGCCAACTGGCTTTCCTTTAACAATCGGTCTTTAAACATGTCAAAAAACTAAGGTCTGAAAAAATCGCCCAGCAAATCCTGACAACATTGCTGAACGGGCTTCGATGATTTCTCTATCTTGGTTCTGAGTAAAGCACCCTGCCAGGTATTGATCAAAAGATCCGCCATTTCTGTAGCTGATTTGTCGGTTCTGATAGTGCCTTGTTGCTGTGCTTTTTCCAAACCGGACTGCAGCAAGTCCCGATAGCGATTGACTGCGGATTGAAGCGATTGCTGGCAAGCATCACTGGTATCACCAATCTCCCCCATTAAATTACCGAGCAAGCAGCCGCCTTTGAAACTGTTCTGTTCAAGTTCTGCAATGAGTTCGTCAAAGTAATGCTGAATTGCACTGAGTGCATCCGTTTCAGCGTGCTGTAAATGGGCGTTCAATTGCTTTAGAAAAGGATCAATATAGTGCTGAATAACTTCCGCCCCAAAATTCTCTTTGCTGCCAAAATAATTGTAGAAAGAACCTTTCGGAATATTGACCGCATTTAAAATCTCCTGCAGTCCTGTTCCATGATACCCCTGTGCCATCAGCATGGTTACACCCTGGTTCAGTATATTTTCTTTGTTGTAGTCTTTTTTTGTTAATCGACGCATTTTTTTATGATACGACCGGTTGTCTTAACTAGTCAAGTAAATTTGATTATTAGAAGGTGTTAACAATTAGTAAATTATTTCTGGGACAACCCGTAGGGCTGATCCTATTTTGACCCTCCGCAGCTTTGACTACACCACGCTTACTCAGTCTTGCTGAGGCCCAGAATGAACACCAGCAGCAGCACATCAGGTCCAGAAGACAACTTTGTCTTCTGTTAATAGACCGAAAATATGGTTGCAGTCATAACGCTTTCTTGCCTAAGGAGCCGTGAAGAAAAATTACCTTGCAATCAGGGATGAGTCCATATGAATAGTAACGCTTCTCTCTGACACCATCTCTCATCTCTCCCCAATTCTCTTATTCTTAACAACTTATTTTAATGACGGCCATTAAAAGTTCGAATCTATAAAAAATCGGGAAAATTAAATCCAAATTAGTGACCGCGCTCGTATAGATTAATAACGATAAAGTATGTTTAACAATAAGTGAACTAGCAACAACATCTTTATCTTCAAATTATTCATCTTAAACAGGAGGCTAAAATGAAAAATTGGCTTTTTATTTCTTTGAAAACAAGCAGTATTATGCTATTGAGTCTTTTTTTATATTCTCTGGGATGGACGCAATCGACTAGCGATGCAGGCATTACTTCGCAAAAAAAACAATTTGAGAGCATCAAATCCGGCGAATCAACGTTCGACACGATCACGCCAGCTTCAGCTAACACCAAGTCGGAGGTGACACCGTTAAAGTTAACAAAAGAGCTGGCTCTCAAGACGAGTGTGCCAAACATAGATGGCCCATCAAGCTGGGGGGAGGTTGAGTCACAATATGTCGTAACTTTCGAAGAATGGGCGGAAGAAACTGGGTTTGAGCCGACACAACAAGAACGAGCGGAACGAGACGAAAAGGGTGCCTATATGGGCGTTGCGGACCGGCCTGTGATTCACAAGAATCTCAATATCATTGAAACCCCTCAAGAAGTGCTTGATGCATATCAAACCGAAAAACAAAATCTTCAATCTCGAGGCGTTGATACGCCCCAAGCAGTAGTTGCGGCACTGTGGCGGCACGGTCTGCTGTTAAAAGGCGATCCGGTGACTCGAGAACACCTCACAGCACTCATTGGCGAACCGGATCCGAATCTACCTGCTGAATTTGAAGTCTCCCGGTCAATGCTGGCCGCTCAGCCAAATCAGGTGACCCGGTTTGACGGAGCGTTGGCGCAGGCAAAGCCGCAAAAGAGTGGCAGTGGTGATACAACGCCACCACCGCAAGGAAAACCCAATACAGGCGATACTCTCCAGCCGCCTAAGCCCGGCAAAGGACAAGATGGGCCAAGGATTTCCGGAACGGATGAGTCTACGCCAGCACCACCGGAAGAACCACCCACTTTCCAAGGCGAGCCGATGGTACAAAAGAAATGTATCGCTACAGTATATGCATTTATGAGCAGGGTTGGCAGCCATGGGCCGAACAATCTGTCTACCGCTGTGAAAAATAAAAGCGCCACAGACAGAAGCGATGGCGCTAAGGAAGCAGCCTTCTATCTCGTCTTTGAACTTATTCCAAAGCGCAAAGACCACTGTTCGGATACAGACGGTGCCAACCTTAAAAAATTGACATTGGATGGCTCAATAACAATGAACGCTTCTGCCGGCGTAGTCGAAGGCGTGAGCGCATCTGCGACCGGCCAGGCTGAACTGTCTGGATTTATCAAAGGTGGCTCCAAAGCACAAGGCCACGAGCGATGGGATTGGAGTGACGCTGTCAAACGTGATGTTTCCGTGCGGATCGGTGTCAAAAATGTCAAGTCGGAGACTGTAAAGGAAATAGAAGGCAAAGGAAAGCTGATTCCCGGCGGCGGCATTGCCGAAGGAAGCGGTGGTTTTCGAGAAAATAAGACGTGGAGCAGCGACAGTGGTGATGTAACCACAGACGCATCGGCGACTGCTACTTTCAGTGCGGCTGATTGGGGTCTAAGAATAGCCGATTCTCAAAGAGACCTGGAAGTAAGGCTTTCAGCCAAATTGTTAACGTCTATCTCCAAAGTCCAGGAAGAAGGCGGTTTATTCGGTAGCAGCGAAGGTTCGGCAAACCAAACATCCAGTGGACGCGTCGACTTGAGATTTGTTGGAAAAGGGCTGGATTGCTCCCCGGTGGGGAATATCGAAATCAAATACTGTGGATATAAATCCGACGAACACAAGAAAAACAGCTCGGCTGCTCCTGGCAAATCAGGTGACTCTTCTTCTTCGACCGGAAGCGGATCAATAAATATTCAGTCCGCTGGCCAGACCGGCAATAGCAACACGCTTCCACCTCCTGAAGAACCGGGGGCTTTTCATGGTGAGCCAACCGAACGCCCAGCGGAATGTCCGGAAGATCCAAAAGAATTTTCATTTAAGTATGCATTTTCCGGAAAGCAAGCAACGGATGACAATCTAAAAGGATTTGAACTCGTATGTACCTATAGGCATGATGATCCCAACAATCATAGCGCTGTTCAGGCGGCGCTTAAAATGGAGGGTACCATTTATATAGTAAGACAGTTGGAGCGTGTCATTAGGGTGGAGACTGGCACTAACGCCGAGAAATTCGCAAACAGCACAGTAAGCAAAGTAACCGTGCCCGGTATAAAACAAGATGAGTTTAAACAAGCTAAATGGACAACCTACTTAAATCAGAACTTTGGAAAAAAAGACGGTGTTTGTTTCGCATGCCACTCATTGGAACGAATTAAAGGGACGGCTCCTCTCGCACAAGATTATGACATCAACCATGATGCTGAAATTGAACACTATATATTCATTCCCAGAAAGTTCACTGACGAAAGCGGCACTACGCACTTTGACGAAGAAGTACATGAGATACTGGGGCGCGTGAGAGATCAGATTAATGGTCATTCCGATACAAAGCAGATTGTCCGACGCAGTGCAAGAGGCAACTTATCTCCTCTAACAACAAAAGACAGACGGATAAAGGTTATTAAAGGACTTCGAAATACATATGCCCCTTTTATTAGAAATAGATAGAAATAATTAATGCGTGCTAGACACGGCATCAATCAAACACTTTTGGTGTAAACT
>DOOY01000158.1 GCA_003514765.1 Nitrosomonas sp.
CGACAATCTTTTATGGAACGACTGGAACGGGAAATTGCACGTGCACAGTATGTTAACAACAAATTGGCAATGCTGTTTTTGGATCTGGATGGCTTCAAAAGCATTAATGATGCGATTGGACATAATACAGGCGACTTAATCCTTAAATCAGCCGCCAGCCGTTTACAAAACAGTACGCATTCATCAGATTTTTCACCCTATGGCCTGAATTCACATGGCCAACCCAATCAACCAGAAGCCGATATCGCACGTATCGGTGGCGATGAATTTACGGTCGTTATTCCAAACCTACAGCGTGCAGAAGATGCCCTGATCATGGCGCATCGTATTCGTGAAGTCATGCAACAGCCCTTTCACCTGGACAATCGTGACGTTGTTTTGACTGCGAGCATTGGTATAGCGCTCTATCCTGATGACGGCGAAGACGCAGAAACTTTGTTAAAACACGCGGATACCGCCATGTATCATGCAAAAAATGAAGGGCGGAACAATTGCCAGTTCTATAGCAGTACACTGACCCATCAGGCAGAAAAAAGATTAAACCTCGAAAATGGCCTTCGCAACGCATTGTTACAAAATGAATTCTTTCTTGCCTATCAACCGCAACTGGATATTGCAAGTGGAAAATTTCTGTCAGTTGAAGCGCTGATCCGGTGGCAACATCCTACACAAGGGTTTATTTCACCGCTTGATTTTATTCCCTTGGCGGAAGAAAACGGTTTGATTATTCCTATTGGAGAATGGGTACTGCGAACAGCCTGTGCAGAGGCCATGGAATGGCGGCAGAAAGGACTCAGCCTGCGCGTTTCCGTCAACCTCTCGCCACTGCAATTGAAAAACCCGGATTTAGTCAAAAGTGTGCTGGGCATTCTCGCTGAAACGGACTTCCCACCAGGCGATCTTGTTCTGGAAGTGACAGAAAGCGCTTTGATGGATTATAACCCGGAGACCTCGAACACACTGAATACGTTGCGCAGTCACAACATCGAGATTTCTCTGGATGATTTTGGCACAGGCTATTCCTCCATGAATTATTTAAAGCTTCTCCCGATTAATAACATCAAGGTTGATAAAATCTTTGTTGACGGCATGCTGGATGATGAAAAAAGCCTGGCTATCATCCGATCGATTATTTCTTTATCCAAGAACCTGGATTTCACCGTAACAGCGGAAGGTATCGAATTACTCGAGCAAGCAAATGTACTCAAAAACTTAGGCTGTGATTACTTGCAGGGCTATTATTTCAGTAAACCTATTCGCTCCAAAGAAATAACTGCTTTCTTGAGAGAACAGTGCCAAATCGAATCAGATCAGACCCTACGGAGCACAACATCATGAAAATCACAAATATCAGCCAGTTAGGCATCAGTGAACTGCTGCCAACGCCAAGAGGTATCGCCCTTGCACTAATGACAGCTTGCCGGCAGGAAGACATCACCATCAGCGAAATCACCAAGCTTATCCAGACTGACCCCGCGCTCTCTGGCCGCTTGATTAAGAAGGCTAATATGGCCTCCTGTCAAAGTTCACGCACGATTACCTCAGTTTCAGATGCCATAACCCGCGTTGGCCTGAACGCTGTCAAGCAGCTCGCGATGGGGTTCTCATTGATTGATCAATACCAGAAAGGGACTTGCGATCAATTTGACTATCAACAATTCTGGTCACATTCATTGCTGATGGCGATTGCCTCGCAGGAACTGGTCAAATCAACGCGGTTATGCCCTCCTGATGAATTGTTTGCCTGCGGTTTAATGGCGCGCATCGGTTGTCTGGCACTCGCTACAATTTATCCAGAAAAATACAGTGAATTGCTCGAAAAACAGACCTCTGATCTGGCTTTGATCGATCTCGAGAAACAATATTTACAAACCAACCACAATGAGTTAACAGCCGCAATATTGAGCAATTACGGTTTTCCCCAGATTTTTATCGAATCCATCTATTATCATGAAACACCCGAAGAATCATGCTTTTCTGAAGGCTCCCGCCCCTATCAAATCGTAAACTTACTCTACATGGCGAAACTGATAGCTGACTTTGGCATGAGCCCGGAGTCAGAACAGAACAAATACACACCCGAGCTCATGTTACTTGGCGGGAAAATGAGTCTTGATACAGAATCACTTGGATTTTTTATCGACCATATTATTCAGGACTGGCAAACATGGGGAGAACTGCTCAAAATACCTGCAGCAGGGCTTCCTCCATTTCATAAAATAATCAATAACCCGATCGCGCGTTCCGAAAGCCCGGTAGATAAATCTTCACTTCGAATACTGATAGTCGAGGATGAACCATCCAACCTTGTCCTGGTTGAAGAGCTGCTGTCCAGAATTCTTGGCCATACAGTATTTACAGCGGTCAACGGCAAAGAGGCATTATCTTTGTCGGTGGAAGTTATGCCCCATATTGTCATTACAGACTGGCTTATGCCGGTCATGGACGGTCTTAAATTAACTCAGTCCTTGCGCGCTACGGAGTGGGGCCAGAATTTATATATCATCATGATGACCAGCCTCGACGACGAGGAAGAAATCATTGAAGCATTTGATGCGGGCGTAGACGACTATGTTACAAAACCGATTAACATACGTGAGTTTCGCGCTCGACTGCGCGCAGCCTGGCACTATCGAAAGTTACAGGAATCATGGGAACGTGACCATGAACAACTCAAACGCTTTGCCGCTGAACTGGCCGTTACAAATCGCAAACTGGAACATATCGCACTTACCGATATGCTTACAGAATTACCTAATCGACGCGCAGGAACGGAAGCTCTCAGCAAGGCATGGAATGATACGGGCAGATCCAATCAACAGATGTTCGTTATTCTAATCGACATTGATCACTTCAAAAAAATCAACGATACATATGGTCACGCTGTCGGTGACCAGGTGCTGAAAAAAGTCGCTGCAGCTTTTCGGGCCGTCGGACGAAAAAACGACATCTTTTTCCGTATTGGCGGAGAAGAGTTTATGGCTATACATTTGAATAATGACATTGATGCTAAGCCAGCTGTTCTTTTTGCTGAAAGGCTTCGCCAGCATGTTGCCGCATTGCAGATTAACATCGACTCATTTTGCATTCAAATTTCGATCAGCATGGGTATTGCAATAAAAGAGAAGCATATGAAAAATGAAGATCAATTACTGAGTGCGGCTGACAAAGCACTTTATGCAGCCAAGAAAACAGGAAGAAATAAAACCTGTTTATTTATTCATAACAAAATAGTGGACTGCAACTTCAGCAAATCGCATTGCGCGTAAAGCCAGTCTATCAAGCATCACCCCATAACCGATATCGTTATCAGTCTTAACGCCTTCCCTGTTAGTCAATAAGCTAAATAAACTACAGTAAGGCAACAGCATGGGATTCAAATATTAAAAAAATCTCATCACCATCTTATGAAAAATGCCTAGAGTCGGTGTCAAACTGCTAAAAGGCCTCACATTCCTGTTACTGGGAATGATACTGAGTTTCCAATTACCTGCAGCATCTTCTATCGCCAGCGCTACGGATGAATATCGCGTAAAAAACGCATTTATTTATAACTTTCTTGCGTTCACGCAATGGCCTGAGCATACCGGGCAAACGATCAATCTTTGTATCTTTGGGAAAGACTATTTTGGTGATGAAATCGATTTACTGCAAACAAAGTCTGTTAACCAGTTTGCCATTAAGGTCTCACGTCTAGCAGCGCTTGAAAAAGCCGGCAACTGTCAAGCGCTGTTTATCTCCAAATCGGAACACGGTCATCTTTCCAGTATTCTTGACAGCCTGCAAGGACGAGCCATTCTGACGCTCACCGACAGTACAGATGCAGCCAGCAAAGGCGTCATCATCAATATGCACCTGATCGAGAATAAAGTAAAATTTGAGATCAACCTGGAATCAGCACGCCATGTCGGATTAATTATCAGCGCCCGATTGCTGCAGCTCGCAACCAGGGTGTATCAATAAATGCCGTCCGCACACATTTTATTGATCAAGCATCTCATGATAGCGGCCTCAACATTTTTCGCCGCACAAACCGCAAGCACTGCCGATTTTTCATTAAGCAAACTTGACAACAATCCCGCCCTCTTTGATCTCAGTATTGAAGAACTGATGAATATTGAAGTGACCACAGTCACTCGGCGCGCCCAAAAGCTATCTGAGGTGGCATCAGCAGTTTTTGTTATAACACAGGATGATATCAAGCGATCCGGCGTAACAAGCATACCGGAAGCGCTGCGCATGGCGCCCGGCGTCGAAGTAGCCCGCATCGGCACCGATAAATGGTCTGTCAGCATTCGCGGTTTTAATGGCCGCTTTGCCAACAAGCTTCAAGTGTTGATGGATGGCCGCAGCGTCTATAACCCGCTTTTCGCCGGCGTACAGTGGGAGCAACAAGACACGCTCATGGAAGATAT
>DOOY01000009.1 GCA_003514765.1 Nitrosomonas sp.
TAATGAAAATCCAATTGGTTATTTTTTTAACGCTGTTTGCATTGGTTGACCGGGAAAAAGTACATATACTCGTCTGGATAATAGTTATTTCTATTGGCTTTTTTGGTTTCAAAGGCGGTATTTTTACATTAACAACAGGCGGTGGATCCCATGTTTTAGGGCCTCGCGGAGGTTTTATCGCAGGCAATACAGAAATTGGTCTTGCATTGGTTATGATTCTACCAATGGTTTGGTATTTATATTTAAATACCTACAATAAATGGGTGCGCTACGGCTTAATGTTATCAATGTTCCTTATTCCTATTGGAATTCTAGGCACGCAATCACGCGGTGCATTTTTGGCGATTGCAGCAGTGGCGGTTTTTTTATGGTTAAAAAGCTCCCGAAAAGGAATAATCTTTTTTGCTTTATTAATGCTGTCACCATTCTTTTATATGGTCATGCCACAATCATGGCATGACCGAATGGGCACCATACAAACCTATGAAGAAGACGGCTCTGCCATGGCGCGTTTAAAAGCCTGGGAATTTGGTTATGAGTTGGCGCGCGACCGCCCCATAACAGGAGGTGGATTTGAAAGTCATAGCGTTGAGAATTATGAACGTTACGTCCCACATCAGGTTGAGGCAGGCGTCGCAACATTCCACGATTATCACAGTATTTATTTCGAAATTCTTGCTGAACATGGCTTTGTCGGTCTATTCATTTTTTTAATGTTATTTGTTCATTACTGGCTCACTGCAAATAAAATAATAAAAATTGCCAAATCTACTGGAGAAGACAAATGGGCACTTGATCTCGCGGCAATGCTGCAAGTCTCATTTATAGGATATGCGGTGGGCGGTGCTTTTTTGGGGCTGGCTTATTTTGATCTTTTCTATCATTACTTGGCTATATTGATCATAACCTTAAGGATTTTAAAAGAAAAAAACGAACCCGCCCTGTCCAAGGAATCTATAGAGAGCAAAACATGAGCTTCTTACTTATCAGAAAACAAACTTATCTTCTAAATACTTGGCTTTTCCATTCCATAGCATTTACAAATATATCATTCCAATCACTCTTTATTAACTCGGTGAAACCTTAAGTCATGTGCGGAATATACGGCGGCATTGCATTACGGGTGGGAACAAAGCTTGACGCATCGTTGCTGAATCGAATGGGAAAAATTACCGCGCATCGTGGCCCGGATGACGAAGGGATTTTTACTTCCAATCAGGTGGCTATTGGCATGCGCCGCCTGTCGATCATTGATTTAGAAGGCGGACATCAACCATTATTTAATGAGAACAAGCGTGTTGCAGTGGTTTGTAACGGTGAAATTTACAATTTTCAAATACTCAGGCAACAACTCATTAACCAGGGGCATCAGTTCTCCACGCAGTCTGATTCAGAGGTGATAGTTCATCTTTATGAGCAGTATGGTGAAGAATTTCTGCAACATTTAAACGGCATGTATGCATTGGCACTATGGGATGCAGACAAAGAAACACTGATCATTGCACGTGACCGCCTTGGCATCAAGCCTGTTTATTATCATTTGAACGACAACGTTCTTTTATTTTCCACAGAAGCCAAAGCGCTTTTTCAATATCAGGGGCTTACGCCCAAGCTGGATAAAGTTGCTGCAGGATTATATGTACAGCTGGGCTATGTACCGGCACCGCATTCGATTTTTGAAGGCGTACAAAAATTACCGGTTGCTTCATATATCAGAGCAAGCAAAGGCCATTTTTCCATCAAAGAATATTGGCGGCCGGATTACAAACAACACATATACTCTGCCAGCCAATGGAAAAAAGAAATTCGCGAACAACTTGAAAAATCAGTTTCTTCCCAGATGATCAGTGATGTCCCCGTTGGCGCTTTTCTATCCGGTGGTATCGATTCCAGTTTGGTCGTCGGCCTGATGGCAAAACATACTCAAAAACCTGTTAAAACCTATGCCATTGGATTTGATACGGAAGGCCCGGCACGACTATATAATGAACTGCCATACGCCAAACAAGTTTCAAATTTATTCGGCACCGAACATCATGAAATTGTAGTTAAACCAGATATTATTCATCTTTTGCCAAAACTCTTATGGCATATGGATGAGCCTATTGCAGATACAGCGTTTATCACAACTTACCTGGTTTCTGAATTTGCCAAACGGGATGTTACCGTTATTCTGAGCGGTGTCGGCGGTGACGAATTGTTCGGTGGTTATCGGCGCTATCAAGGCGAGTACTACAATCAGTTTTATCATAAAATTCCAGCATGGTTTCGAAAGAATGCAATTTTGCCGATAGCACGTTTGTTGCCAAGCGATCGCCACTCCAAGTGGTTAAATTATAGCCGGCTTGCAAAAAGCTTCATGCTGACAGCTGAGATGCCAGTTGAAAAACGCTACAAATCGTATATTGAAATTACCGACGAAGAACTGCGCAACCGATTATTGAATTATGAAATGGATTGGAAAGCAAATGACGTGGTTCTGGACGCTTTTCAAGGTTGTTCAGATGTCTCAGAATTGCATCAGTTATTTGAAGTTGACCGCTTAACGCAACTTCCTGATGATCTGTTAATGCTGACAGATAAAATGACGATGGCAACATCACTTGAATGCCGAGTGCCACTGCTTGACCATGAACTGGTCGAATTAGCATGCAGCATGCCCCCAGAACTTAAAATAAAAGGCGGCGAACTAAAATATATCTTAAAAGAGTGCTTATCCGATCTACTCCCTAAAGAGATCCTTTATCGCAAAAAACGCGGCTTCGGCGCACCGATGGGCGCATGGATAAAGAAAGAGTTATTGCCGCTTTTACAGTCTGTATTAAGTCCTGATGTTATCAAGGCGCGCGGTGTCTTTAATCCCGATGTCGTGCAGGTGTTAATAAAAGAACATCTTGACAGAAAAAACGATCATACCGACATTCTGATCGGTTTATTAAATTTTGAAATCTGGTCGAGACTAATGCTTGATCAAATCAAACCAGAAACCTTGGAAGCTGATTTAAAACAACTTATCCAATGAAAATTTTATATATTTGTCATCGTTTTCCTTTTCCACCAAAACGTGGCGGCAAAATTCGTCCATTTAACATGATTAAATATTTGACAGAACAAGGTCATCAAGTGTGGGTTGCTTCTTTGGCCAGATCACAACAAGAATATGATGAATGTGCAGGCATAGCAGATTATTGCCACCAATATACAATTGGCCTGATTAATGAGTCTGTGCAATGGGCGCGTATGATTGCATATTTGCCGGTACCGACACCATCTTCCTTGGCCTACTTTTATAGTAGAAAATTAAAAAAACAGATTAACTCTTGGCTAGGTACAGAAAATTTTGACCTGATCTTTGTGCACTGCTCATCGGTCGCTCAGTATGTGGAAAATGTTAAGCATATTCCAAAAGTATTGGATTATGGTGACATGGATTCCCAAAAATGGCTGACCTATCGAAGCTTCAAACCTTTTCCGTTAAGCCTGGGATATTGGTGGGAAGGTATGAAAATGAAATATTCCGAGAAAAAACTGGCGCCAAAATTTAATTTAGCCACCTGCACCACAAAAGCGGAGTTATCCACACTCAGGAGCTATGGTACAGCAATAAAAACAGACTGGTTTCCCAACGGAGTTGATGCCGATTTCTTTCAGCCCGACGGTACTGTCTATGATCCCCAAAGCATTTCTTTTATAGGCCGCATGGATTATTTTCCCAACCAGCAGTGTATGCTGGAGTTTTGTCAGCATACATTGCCGTTAATACAACAAAAAATACCTGAGGCAAAGCTTTATATCGTTGGCGCGGAACCTTCCAGAGAAATCAGGGCATTAGAAAAAATAAAAGGTGTGCGCGTAACAGGAAGCGTTAAAGACGTGCGTCCATATATTTTAAAAACTGCCGCAATGATTGCGCCACTGAATATTGCCCGTGGAACGCAAAATAAAATTCTTGAAGCAATGGCAATGGGCGTTCCTGTCGTTTCCAGTTCTCTTGCTGCAGACGGCATTGATGCAATTCCCGGTGAACATTTTTTAACAGCCGACACGCCAGCTGAATACGCTGAGAAATTGATTAGCCTGATGGAATCAGCGTCGCTAAGAGATAAATACGCCAAAGCGGGCCGAGAAAGAATGTTATCCAATCATGCTTGGCAAGAGAGCATGGGCAAAATGGAATCACTCATTTTGAATTGCGTTAAGAATCGTAAATGAATTCAGTGCATCAGCGGGCTGGCTAAAAATTAAGTAAAAACACACTTCAGAAATTTGAAATTAATAAATTAGGAGTTGGAATGGATATCAGTGTATTTGGTCTGGGTTATGTCGGTGCAGTATCTTTAGCATGTCTTGCCAAAGAAGGCCACAACGTAACGGGTGTTGATATAGACAATACCAAACTGGACCTTATAAGATCAGGAAAATCTCCGGTTATTGAAGCCGGAATGCCAGAGCTCGTTCAGGAAGTTGTCGCTGCAGGCCGTGTGAAACTTACACAGTCCACACAAGAGGCCATGGCCCAAACCAACTTATCATTTGTTTGTGTTGGCACACCTTCTCAATCCAATGGAAATCAGGATCAGACAGCAGTATTGAGGCTGACAGAGCAGCTGGGCGCGGCGCTTAAATTAAAAAATGACCGCCATATCATTATATTCCGTTCAACACTGATACCCGGAACGGTAATGAATACGCTCATTCCCATGTTGGAAAAAATTTCCGGAAAAACGAATGGCGTCGATTTCGATGTATGCTTCCAGCCCGAATTTTTGCGCGAAGGAACATCAATTAAAGATTACTACAAACCTCCTTTTACGGTTGCCGGTGTAACCTCGAACAAGCCAAAGGAAGTTTTTGAAGAATTATTCTCCAGTCTTCCTGGAGAAATAATTTTTACAGATATTGCTACTGCAGAAACGATGAAGTATTTTTGTAATATTTTTCATGCACTCAAAATCACATTTGCAAATGAAGTGGCACGCTTGTGCGAATCTATCAAGGTCGATCCGCACGCGGTCATGACGCTTATCTGTAAGGATAAACAATTGAACATCTCCAGCGCATATATGAAGCCTGG
>DOOY01000240.1:0-3702 GCA_003514765.1 Nitrosomonas sp.
ATTTGGCGGAAAGTTCCTGCATAATAGCGCGTGACGAACCGCCGCCTTTAGCATCATCGGTAATGAATAAAAGACCAATTTTCACACGTTTGACGGTGCGCGTATAACGCAGCGCTTTCAATGCACCCAGCAGTACTGCAATCCCCCCTTTTCCTCTGGATACACCTGTTCCGTAAATCCGCCCGCGTTCTTCGGAAAAAGAAATGTAATCCTCATAATCAACCGGATTATCCAGATTGCCAACGATTAGAACATCGTTGGCCTCTCCGGCATGATTCGTGAAATAAAGCACATTGCCGACCTCAGACATCGAAAATACCTGTCGATCGAAACCGGAGCCGGACAATTGACTGGAAATCCATCGACCCAGTAGATTAACACCATCGATATTTTCCACGAATGAATTGATATCCACCATTTTTTCCAGATAACCTTCCATCGTGCCGATATTACTGCGTAGAAAACTCCTGAGTCTGACGCGCAGTGGATCTTTTCTGGTTTTAGTCGTTTCTTCTTCTCGATTGAGTGCGGCATCATCGAATTCTTTGCCAAAATAACGTTCTACCGCCACATCCAGCATACGGTTAATCAGTGATTCATAGGTATAACCCGCTTCTTTTGCAGCACAAACATAAGTGCCCGTCATACCCAGGCTGGCCATTGAATTTAATTCAAGGATATACAGATTGCCGTCCTCATCCATACGAAAATCGACCCGGCCAAAATCGAAAATGCCGAGCACTCTGAAAGTTTCTCTGGTGAGTCTGCGTAATTCACCAGCAAGCTCGTCATCTATTTGCGCCGGACAAATCTTGTTTTTAGGTTTTTTCAATTTATCTTCCAGACTCTGGATACCAAATGCATCGCCTTCCAGATCAATCTCCACGATGGGTAGAATTTCAGGATCGTGATTACCCAACAGACCCACAGCAAATTCCCGGCCCGGAATAAATTGCTCCACTAATACAGGTTGCTTGAACTGAGCCACCAGCCCGGTAATTGCTGTGCGCAGCGAATTCATATCATGAATCACCTGAATACCGAGCGAAACCGCTTCCATCTTGGGTTTGGTAATGACAGGAAAAGGAAGGTCATCCTGAATCTGGTCTGCATTATGAAATACCCAGTATGGCGCGGTCGGCAGACCTGCTGCTTGAATCATCACTTTGGTGGTCACCTTGTCCAACGCAATACCGTGTCCTGCAGGACTCGAACCCACGTAAGGAATACCGAGCATTTCCAGCAAGGAGGGTATATGTGTATAGCGGCTGACGCCCTGAATGCCGTACGCCATATTAAACACCATTCCGGGTTGATCGCCCTGCATCTCGCGTGGCATAAAGTCCTGCAATTGTTCAATGACATGAATATTGCCATCAATTACACGCACATTGTGTCCACCCTGCTCAAGTGCCGCAGCGACACGCTCCACTGTCGCAGGATTATAGGTCTCCTGATTCTGTGCGCCAAACACATTAATAACGCCCTCACCTTCAGTTTTCTTGCGCTTATTAAAAATAACAGCAACTTTCACAGCGACACTCCAGCAAAAATTAAATTTTTCCAAATAAACATTATGACACGCATCAAACATGTGAACACATCGATATTCCAAAATTGGAAACAGGACATCGCATTAAATTAATAATACCTGCTGCGTTTTTATATGAAAAACGCGCATTTTCAGCCTGTTTCCAACGCTGTGGCGGTAACACGGCAATTTCTCAACAGCCAAACACTACTGTCCGTCGGTTGTATCTTAAAAAAGCCCTAATAATTGCTTGTTATTTACCATATCGTTCCCCGGCGACATCTTTCATAATTCGTCACATCAATTTCAGGAGTTAATGTGATATGTCTGACAAACCGGGTGCAGAAAAAACAGAAAAGAAAAGTGATAAAAAAGGAATAATCATCATGATTCTGGTCGCCATCATTGCAATTGGAACAGGTGCGGGCGGAGCATGGTTTTTCATGCAAGGACAACAAGAAAATGAATCTGAGCCGCCAAAGCCCAAAAAAATACCGACTGCATTTAAAGAACTCGACATCTTTACGGTTAATTTACAGCCTGAAGAAAAAGGACAATACCTTCAATTGGGCCTTACGATAAAAATGCGTGACACCGATGTTTCAATCGAGATAGATCGACTCATACCTGAAATTCGGAATCGAATTCTGCTGATATTGACCAGCAAAACAGCAAACGATCTTGCCACGCTGGTAGGCAAGCAGCTCCTGAGTTCTGAATTGACTGATGAAGTAAGGAAAACACTTGAATCTGAAGCCCAGCGCGAAGAAATACTGGAAGTTTTATTTACCTCATTTGTGATTCAATAAAACATCATGGCTGAAGATTTTCTCTCACAAGACGAAGTTGATGCACTGTTAAAAAGTGCAAACGGCGAACAGGATGAAGAAAACCAGGAAGAAAATGAATCCGGCGTCCGATCGTATAATCTCGCAACACAAGAACGGATCGTCCGGGGCCGCATGCCCACCTACGAAATCATCAACGAACGTTTTGCACGCCAATTACGTATTGGATTGTTTAACTTTATGCGCAGATCGGTTGATATCGCAGTTGGACCAGTCAAAGTAATCAAGTTCAGTGAGTTTGTACGCAACCTGGTTGTACCGACCAATCTGAACATGATTCATATGAAACCATTGCGCGGCACGGCCTTAATGGTATTCGAACCTGACTTGATTTATTTGATTGTAGATAATCTGTTTGGTGGCGATGGCCGCTATCATTCTCGTGTTGAAGGACGAGATTTCACCGAAACCGAACAGCGCATCATCAAACGATTGCTCAATGTGGTTTTTGAAGAATTTGAAAAAGCCTGGAAACCTGTTTATTCGGTTCATTTCGAATATATTCGATCGGAGATGAATCCACAGTTTGCATCTATAGCGACACCCAACGAAGTCGTCGTCTGCGTTTCCTTTGAGCTTGATTTAGGTGGTAGCGGTGGAGAATTTCATATCTGCATACCCTATTCGATGGTCGAACCGATACGCGACGTGCTTTATAGCACATTACAAGGTGAACATATGGAAGTCGATAAACGCTGGGTCAGGTCGTTATCCAAACAAATACAAGGAGCCGAAGTTGAATTGATTGCAAACCTGGGTCAAGCTAAAGTGACCTTCGAGCAGATTCTCAGCATGCAGGTAGGCGATGTGATCCCCGTTAATATTCCCGAGACTGTAACAGCGCAAGTGGATAATGTGCCGGTTATGGAATGCCGTTACGGCATCATCAATGGTCAATATGCACTCAGAGTAAATTCGATGATTTCCCAACACAAAGCCGAATAACAAACTGGAGACTCAAATGTCAGATACAACAGCAGCAGAGCAAACCGCTGAGCCAAGTGAAGTAGACAACTGGGCAGAGGCTATGGCTGAACAGGAAGCAGCTGAAAATAGTGCTGCCGAACCGGCAAAAGAAACAACCCCGGATGTCCCATCCAGTGAAAACAAGTCCAGCAATACAAATATCCAGAACAATGATTTTCCAGGCGCACAATCCGCTAATGCATCTGTTTTTAAAGACTTGGGCAATGAAAACATAACACGAAACACGTCAAGCGATATTGACCTGATTCTGGATATTCCGGTTCAGTTAACTGTTGAACTCGGCCGCACAAAAATTGCGATTAAAAATTTACTTCAGTTAGCCCAGGGCTCGGTTGT
>DOOY01000240.1:3868-11455 GCA_003514765.1 Nitrosomonas sp.
CTGATCGCCCAAGGTGAAGTAGTGGTTGTGAACGATAAATTCGGTATCCGTTTAACAGACATCATCACACCGAGCGAACGAATTCGTAAACTTAATCGATAGCGTGAAATACGTCATGTTAAAACGCTTGTGGATACTTTTTCCGTTAACCATACCTTTACAGGTTTTTGCTGAAACAGCGCAAAAAAATCCTATACCGGTACCCACTTCGGTCATTGCAGCAGAAAGTATGACGCAAATGATCACCGGCCTGGTACTGGTGCTGGCAATCATCATTGCCATCGCCTGGCTGCTGAAGCGCTTTTCCATTCTTCCGGCAACCGCAACAGAACATATCAAAATTGTTGCCACGACAAGCGTAGGCCAGCGGGAGCGTATTGTTATTATTGACATTGGCGAAACCAGGCTGGTATTGGGTGTCGCACCCGGCCAGGTTAACAAGTTGCACAGCATGGAAAAATCTTCACTGGACACTGTAGACAAAAAATTGGCAAAAACAGCCTCGCCATTTTCCGAAAAACTGGATAGCAGCATCCATAAAGGCAACCAATGTTAAAAATACTTCATCTGTCATTTTTATCCAGCAAATCGGTGACATCCACAAGTAAAATGCATCAGTCTTTGAAGTTTCCCATTTTTTGCATCTGTTTTGCCGCAATGCCAGCCATGGCGCAGCAATCCGGTTTTCCTGCGTTTACCAGTACCCCAGGGCCCGATGGCAGCGCGACTTATACACTGAGTCTGCAAGCCTTAATACTACTCACTTCACTAACGTTTTTACCGGCGGTCGTTTTAATGATGTCCAGTTTCACACGTATCATTATTGTACTGTCATTACTGCGCATGGCACTGGGCACTCAGTCATCTCCGCCTAACCAGGTACTGATCGGACTTGCGTTGTTTCTAACATTCTTCGTGATGTCGCCTGTTATAGAGCGCGTCTATAACGAAGCTTTTCTTCCTTTTTCAGAAGACAAGATCGATATCATGCAAGCCGCAGAAATCGCAAGTGTACCGCTGCGCACGTTTATGTTGCACCAGACAAGAGAAAGTGACCTGGCGTTATTCGTACAGATTTCCGATCATGATGATATCGAATCTCCCGAACAAGTACCTTTTAAAATATTGGTTCCGGCTTATATCACCAGTGAATTAAAAACAGCGTTTCAAATTGGCTTTATTATATTTATACCATTCTTGATCATTGACATGGTGGTTGCCAGCGTGCTGATGTCCATGGGTATGATGATGCTTTCACCCATGATTATTTCACTTCCTTTTAAGCTGATGCTTTTTGTTTTGGTGGATGGCTGGCATTTATTAATTGGTTCGTTGACACAGAGTTTCTTCACCTGACAGGAAAACAAGAAAACCATGACTCCAGAAAACGCAATGACCATCGGCCGGCAGGCACTTGAAATCACGTTCATTATTTCCGCGCCACTATTACTGGCTGCTCTGGTTACGGGTCTGATCGTAAGTATTTTCCAGGCCGCAACACAAATTAATGAAATGACACTGTCTTTTATTCCGAAATTACTGGTCATGTTTCTGGTCATGGTACTGGCCGGCCCTTGGATGTTAAATATCATGATGGATTACATGGAACGTTTATTTACCGGAATCCCCTGGTTGGCAGTCAGCTAGCCCTTTGTTTTTTTATAGGGTTGTGCCTCGGTAAATCGCTCAAAGTCATGTGTCTCATTCCTCATATCATACAAGCGGGCAGCTAATGCCGTCATTAATAAATTGATCCTGCAAGTTAAATGATCAGCATAACCTCCGCTGAACTGAATGCCGTCATGGCGGCGTTTGTATGGCCACTTTTCAGAATTATGGCACTGATTGCCAGCGCGCCTATACTGGGCAACCCAAGTGTGCCTGTGAGAGTAAAAATAGGCCTTGCTGTCTTGATTACATTATTGGTTACACCGACCATTGAAGACCCATTACCGCAAGTTGATCCTTTTTCAGGAATGGGGTTAATGATTCTGATCCAACAAATGATTATCGGCGTCGCAATCGGGCTTGTCATGCGGATCGTTTTTGTTGCAGTCGAGATGGCAGGGGAAATTATCGGTCTGCAAATGGGGCTTGCCTTTGCCATATTCTTTGATCCGCAGAGCGCGGGCCAAGTTGCCCTGATCGGCCGTTTTCTCGGCATCATTGCAAGTCTGGCATTTCTTGCTATTGACGGTCATTTACTCATGATTGCCTTGATTGCACAAAGCTTTAATACGCTGCCTATAGGAACCGATGGCATCGCATTAACGACTTTCAGCTCTTTGGCAAACTGGGGAAGTGAAATATTTAAATCAGGCCTACAGCTCTCCTTACCGGTTTTAACTGCTTTATTGATTACCAATTTGGCACTCGGCATATTGACACGTGCAGCGCCGCAGCTAAACATTTTTGCCGTTGGTTTTCCATTAACGCTATCGATAGGATTTCTGATGCTTGCGGTGAGCATCACCTTTTACACGCCCATTCTGGAAGCATTAATTCTCGAAGGGTTCGAATTCATGTCAAGCCTGGTTAATCTGCCGGAAATCAAAATTCCTTAATGTTTATTTTCATCCATCACCAATCATATTTTCCATAATCATAATTCATTGTGTAGAATTACAATAACTTAGCTACTTTTTAACACAAAATAGCAAAATAATATTTGAAAGCTGATTAAAATAAGAAATAAGGTTTATTTCATCCTTTATCTTCACAGCAGCACTTTTAAAAACTGATAGAATATTTTATAAATAACCAGTTAGATAAAATTTTGCCTATTTTGTGGTAACTACTTGACGGAAATATGACATTCAAGTCTCGTTTAATTAAATCATTGCGGAAAATATCACCGGCACAAGAATCTCCAAGCAGTGCGGACACTGACGCACCCGGCGATGATTTATATTTGTTAGATCCACCTAATAAACAATCTGAACAATCTGATCAGCCACTTCAGCCTTCTCAACCGGCATCTGCTGCTGCCATCACTGCTGCCGAACTCGAACAGGCAGTCAAAAGCGAGCATAAAGAACGCTTAAATGCTGAAAATCACGCCATTAAGGAAGCACAAAAAAGATTAGAAACTGAAACAAAAGCCAGAGTTGCGGCGGAAGCCAGGGCAAGAGCTGAAGCCAATGCATGCATGGCCGCCGAAGAAAGACTAAAAGCTGAAACAAAAGCCACTGAGGAAGCCAGGGCGCGTGCACAAGCAGAAACACTTGCCATAAATGAGGCCAATGCTAACAGGCAAAGTGACATTCAGGCCAGACAACTTGCTGAAGAAAAACTCAAAGCTGAAAAAGAGCTGGCAGTATTGCTGCATACCAAGGTCAAAACAGAATCAGCAATTGTAGAAGAAGCGCGCGAACGTGTCCGCCAAGAAGCAATCGCACTGGACAAGGCAAATGCACAACTGCTTGCAGAAAAAGAAGCCTCTGAAATTGCTCAGGCCAGTGCAGAAAAAGCCGAAGAAGCGCGTCAAACTGCATTGGCTGTTATTGAATCTGAAACCAGAATCAGGGAAATAGCGGAAGCAAAAATCCGTGAAAATGAAGAACAGATGGTTTTGGCCAGTGCTAACGCTGAAGCTGAGAGAAAAAAGTTAGAAGAAGAACAGATACGTACACGCCTGGAAACTGAGTTACAGCAGCAAATCATCAAGCGTCTGGAGGCTGAAACCAGTGCCAGAATGGCAACAGAAGCTAAACTACAGGCAGAAACTGAAGCTGCCCAGGCTGTTCTAGAAAAAGCTGAGCAGGAATCACAGCTAACAGAAGCTGCCATTGAGGCAAAACGGCGCGCAGAGCTGGAAATTGGCTCGTTAGCCGAACAAAGAAAAGCAGTCGAAGCAGAAGCTGCACAAGCCGCAAAGGCGCAGTATGAAGCAGATCAAAAAGCCATCGCAGAAGCGCAGGCACGTATCCAGGCAGATACTGACGCCAAAAACGCGGCACTAAAAAAAACAGAAGCCGAATCGTGCGCTCGCGAAGCGGCCGAGGCAAAAGCAAAAGCGGATTTGTTGGCATCTGAAGAAGCCAATGCCAAAGCGGACATTGAGCAGCGCCTGCAAGCAGACGCGGAGCTTCGTGCACAAGCTGTAGCGGATGCAAAACAGGCTGCAGCGGAACGTCTGGAGACAGAACAAGAAATTACAGAACTCGCAGTCATCCGGGCACAGGCAAAAATTTCAGCTGCAAATAAAGCCAAAATGCAACTCGAAGCAGAAAAGAAAATTACTGAAATGGCCATCGCCAAAGCCAATGCCGAATCTTCCGCTTTGGCAATGATTGAGCAACGTATTCAATTAGAAGCAAAAGCACTTGAGGAAGCAACACAACGGGAAGCAGTCGAACGCATGGCAAATGAAGCGATCATTGCGCGCTCTGAAGAAAACAAAAAAGCAACCGCAGCAGCAACAGCAAGAATACGTGCCGCACTTGCAGCAGCCGAGCATTCTCGAGAACTATCGACAACGCCATTGCTACCCCATGAAACAACAAGTGAATCGACGCAACACGCACCCGATGAGAATGATTTGGATGCATTACCCGATGCTTCTGAAAGAGATTCGGAACAATCTGTCAATATTGCAACAACCCGAAAATTACGCAAAGATTAGCAGGCTGTAAAAACAAATACAGACATCACCTATCAGCGACAGAAAAACAGCTATGAAAAAATTTTTGCGCAACAAATTTTGCTTTATCAGTTTTAACAGCTTATCAGTCTGGATTAGTCTGATTATGCTATCCACAAGCAACCTGGCACAGGTTGCATCTGCTTCCAACGAAAAAACCGTAACTTCTGACGATCAAACGGAAATATCCATTTCACTCTATCAACATGATCTTGCGTTAATCAAGGATACTCGCCGTGTAGCATTCGATGATGGCAAAAATCATCTGGTTTGGCAGGCTGTTTCCGCAAAAATAAAACCGGAAACAGCTTGGATACGCCACTCAACCCATCCTAATCAAATTCATGTCATTACACAGCACTTTGATCTTAATCCCCTGACGCCGCAAAAATTACTGGAAAGCCATACAGGAAAATCGGTCACGGTTATGCACACAAATCCGGTTACCGGCGAGGAGAAAAAGGAAACAGCAATTGTGCTGACAACAAATGGCGGGATCATACTCAAGTTTACTGATCGTATAGAAACAGGCATACCTGGCCGCCTGGCTTTTTCTGAAATACCTGCCAATTTGCGCGACAAACCCGCAATGATAATTTCTTTGAACAACCAAACAATTGAAAAAAAGGGCCTGCAAAATCTTCAGTTATCTTATCTAACCCATGGCTTGTCCTGGCAGGCTGATTATATTCTAGAGCTCGATCAAGATGATCGTCATGCAAATCTGATTGGAATGGCCACGCTCATCAATCAAAGCGGCATTGATTACCATAACGCCAGGCTTCAACTTATAGCCGGAGATGTCAATCAAGCAAGAACCGTCAGAACACCCACTGCCAAACGATTAAGTAGAGAATTTGAATCTGTCAGTGCTATGCATATCGATATGGAAAATGAACCTCATTTTGAATTACACCGCTATACGCTACATGACCGCACTACTTTACCTGACAATCAAAGCACACAAATCGCTTTCATGTCTGCAAATCAAATTCCAGTTGAAAAGAATTTTATTTTGCAAGGACACAGCCATTATTATTCAAGCTACTACCATCTCGAACAAAACCACGCCGTCGAAGTCTTTATAAATTTTCATAACACAGGCGACAGGCTCGGCACACCTTTACCCAAAGGTATTATTCGTGCATACCAACAGGATTCGAAAGGCGACCTGCATTTTGTTGGCGAAGACAATATCCAGCATACTCCCAAAAAAGGTATTGTACGATTGAAACTGGGGCATGCATTTGATATTACGGCTGAAAAGAAACAAACCGATTTCAGAAAAATCCCGTCATCGGATCAGAATATCCGTCAGTTCGAAACAGCACACCAGATAAGCCTGAGCAATGCAAAAAAAGAAGCGGTCACAGTGATTATTCGCGAACCCATACCCGGTGACTGGACGATGATTTCCGATTCCCAACCGCACAAAAAGATTGCTTCGAATACGGTAGAGTGGCACCTCAAGTTGCCAGCCGAAAGTCATGTCGAATTAACTTATCGCGTTCGCACAGTTTTATAAACACATTAAACGGGAGTATTAGAAATTCTGTGTCATTCCTTTACTATTCAATTTTTAGGAGTGATACATGGGCAAGACTACACCGCAGTTCAATTTTGAGGAAGCCGTGGAGGCATTGAGCCGGGCATAATTTGAGTGGCCAGAACGGCATCTTAACCCCGCTGATCAAACAACTTACAGAAGCGGCATTGGCAGCAGAACTTGAACAACATATTGAGTCAGGGGATGAGCAGAACCGGAAGAACGGATCGACACCAAAGACAGTGAAATCGACTTCTGGTAATTTCCAGTTGGATACGCCATGAGACCGCAATGGCACATTTGAACCGCAGTTGGTCAAGAAGCATCAGACCCATCTTACCGACGAAATAGAGCGGAAGATACTTTCGCTATTTGCACTTGGTTCCAGCTATGCGGATATAACGGGGCATATTGCTGAATTATATGGTATCGATGTTTCTGCGGCGGCGATCAATGCGATAACGGACAAGCTGATTCCGGAGCTCAGGGAATGGCAGCAGCGGTCATTGGATAGTCATTATCCGATTGTTTGGCTGGATGCCATACACTATAAATTGAAGGAAGACAGTCGTTATGTTGGCAAAGCGGTATATACCGTACTTGGCGTTAATATAGCGGGGCATAAGGAAATCCTGGGGCTGTATTTGTCGGAAAGCGAAGGAACCCACTTCTGGCTGTCTGTGTTGATGGATCTGAGTAACCGTGGCGTGCAGGATATTCTTATTGCTGCTGTAGACGGTCTCACAGGTTTTCCTGAGGCGATTAACAGTATCTTTCCTGAGACCGAGATTCAACTGTGTATCATTCATCAAATTCGCAATTCGATGAAATATGTCGCGTCAAAAAATCACAAAGCGTTCATGGCTGATCTGAAGCCGGTATATAAAGCACCAACCATTGGTTCAGCTGAGGATGCGCTTAATATGTTAGCTGCCAAATGGGAAAAACAATATCCTATTGTGATCAAATCCTGGCGAAACAAATGGGAAAACTTATCGACATTCTTTAAATATCCCGAGCCGATACGCCGGGTGATTTATACCACCAATAGCATTGAAGCCATACATCGCCAATTTCGTAAATTAACAAAAACCAAAGGCGGATTCCCAAATGAAAACAGTTTACTTAAGTTACTGTATGTCGGCATTAAGAACGCCAGCAGGAAATGGACGATGCCATTTCCAAACTGGAATTTGACATTATCCCAGTTAGCAATATACTTTGAAGGTCGTCTGGATGCGGCGCTGGATTTGTAAACTTTCTACAGATCATTATCGCGCCGTTGAAAACGGTCAGCGGACCAACACTAACAGTGTTGGTCGATTGACCGTTTTCAGCGGCTCAACAAGCGAAGCGCGTTAGACAATTTGCAGGTTGACACAGAATCCTGAACACCCTC
>DOOY01000237.1 GCA_003514765.1 Nitrosomonas sp.
TCGTGGATATGTGCCGATTTTGCAGCAGCATAGATTTCTTCGGGTGCGGCATCCGGGTGGCCATAGGCGATGTTGTAATAAACACTGTCATTAAACAGCACCGTATCCTGCGGGACAATACCCATGGATGCGCGCAGGCTTCGTTGGGTTACATCGCGGATATCCTGATTGTTGATGCGGATTGATCCTGATTGTACTTCATAAAAACGAAACAGCAGGCGTGCGAGCGTTGATTTTCCGGAACCGCTTTGGCCGACTACGGCAACAGTATGTCCGGCGGGAATATCAAAGCTGACATCAAACAATATCTGGCGGTTGGCATCATAACTAAAATTGACATGGTCAAAACGTATGGCCGGGTTTTGTGTTTTCAGTGTTTCAGCGTGCGGTTTATCTTGAATTTCCCGGTTTTCGTCAAGCAGAGAAAACATGCGTTCCATATCGGCGAGCGAATGTTTGATTTCGCGATAGACAAAACCTAGGAAATGCAGCGGCATATACAATTGCAGTAGATAAGCATTCACCAGCACTAGATCGCCGATGGTCATGGTGCCCTGGATGACATGATCCGCCGCCAGAAACATTAGTAAGGTGATGCCAATTGCGATAATTACGCTTTGCCCGGAATTAAGCGCGGCGAGAGAGGTTTGGTTGCGTATGGCGGCTTTTTCCCAGGATTGTAGATGTTCATCATAACGCCTTGCCTCCCAAGCTTCATTGTCGAAATATTTTACCGTTTCGTAATTGAGCAGGCTGTCGATGGCCTGGGTGTTGGCTTTAGAGTCCATGGCATTCATGGTGCGGCGGAATATCATGCGCCATTCGGTGACTATCAATGTCAACGTAATATAGGCCAGCAGCGTAATAAAAATAATCACGGCAAACCAGATATCGTACTGATTAATCAGAATTGCCATTACCAATCCAATTTCAAGTATTGTCGGCAGAATATTGAACAGCATGAAATTCATCAGAAATGAAATCCCGCGTGTGCCGCGCTCAATGTCTCTGGATACGCCGCCAGTTTGTCGCTCCAGATGGAAACGCAATGACAGTGCGTGCAGATGTGTAAAAACCTTGTTAGCAATACGCCGGATGGCGCGTTGTATTACTTTGGCAAATACGGCATCGCGTAATTCTCCGAATAAAGTGCTGCACAAGCGCAACACGCCGTAGCTGATCAACAAAAAAACCGGTAACATCAGCATGACTTGCGGTTGATTCAACGCATCGACAATTTCCTTTAACACTAGCGGCACCGAAACATTGGCTAGTTTTGCGAGCACCAGCAAGCTCAGTGCAAGCATCACTCTCACTTTGAATTCCCATAAGTAGGGTAGCAGTGAGGCGATCGTTTTCAGGCTGCTTTGGGAGTTTAAAATTTTTTTAGGGAGAATGGATGGCATTGCACTTTTAAAAAACAGGTAAATTCTCATTAACAGCAGCTAGAATATACCTATACCGAATTGTGTGCAGATTTACATTAACCACAGATACCCGATTGAACAGCTGATTAATGCCGTCAATCCCACCAGACACCATATCAACATTCCTTTTCCTGGGCGGTATTTCACAGGGATTGATTTGTCAAACATTGCTAATGTATTAAGAATGGCAAGAATAGGCGCGGCGACAAATGCGATGACGGTAGCGATCTTGACCATCTCACCCATAGATGGTGTGAAAAAGAACAATAAGGAAAGTGTGCCCGCAATGGTAATCAGTAACCATAGAATATAGGTAAAATTATTTTTTTTATGCTGAAATTTCTGTGAATATATGCGTTCGAGTGAAATGCTGATGGTTCGAGGAAACGCATCCAGCAAGGTTAATGTGGTACTGAACATGGTAGTGAGTGCGGCAATCGCGACAATTGGATAAGCCCAGTCGCCAAGCGCTCGTCGATACATGTCGAGAAGTTGTTCTGCAAATGCTGCGCCGCCAGTTTTAAATTCCACGCCACTGCCATACATGACCATTGCACCGATTGCCAAAAAGCACATCGCTAAAAATGCGGTTCCGATAAAGCCCACGCGGAAATCAAAAAGTGCTTCTTTCATGCTGGTTACTCTGCCTTCGTTTTCATTTTTACTTTCCGACCAGATTGAATGCCATACTGAAATTTCTACAGGTGCGGGCATCCAACCCAGAAATGCGGCCAAAAATAACAGATGCGCAGCATCCGCGATGTCGAAATGCAGTGTGCCCAGTGCATAATGTCCCGGATTATCAAACAGTAATGCAATTACAGCGGCTATGGTTGTGATAGATAAAATCAGGATAATTGCTTTTATCAGTTTATCCAGCAGCCTATAACGCCCACTTGCCAATAACGTGAAACAAATGATCAAAATAAGGCTGCTGATAATGGCGTCGACAACTTGCGGCTCATGGCCTCCCAGTCCTTCAAGGTCAAATATATGTGTGAATAATCCAGCAGTGACGACTGTTACGGCGGCCTGAATAATGAGCATGGTCGACAGTGTCATCAGTAGATAAACCCAGACTGCCCATTCGCCGAGTTTCTGGTAGCCATGTAAAATATTTTTTCCGGTTGCTGCGGTATAGCGGGGACCAAACTCAAAGAAAGGATATTTAATTACGTGGATGATGAGGATGGCGATTATTAAATCAAATCCAAACATGCCGCCGGCGCGGGTGGATTGCACCAGATGAGAAACACCGATTGCTGCACCAGCATACAGTAATCCCGGTCCTAGTTTTGAAAGAAAACCGTTTAAAATTTTTTGGGGGACTGTCATTTTGGCGTTTAACTTCAGTTGGATATTTTTAAAAATAATTGAAATGTTGGTTGATCAATGCCGGAAATATACAGTGTAATGAGTTTTTCTATCATTGAAAATGTCGCGATGAATGGTAAGGTATCATTTATTGAAGGTGTTTTTTGTGTAATGAACAGAAATTGTATTTATTCTGAATTAAATTAATAGCGATGGACTATGGAAATTACTTGTTATCGGGACAATGAAAAAAGTCGTGAGTCGCGCGAGTTACTTGCAGATACTTATAATCTGGCGATTACTTTGTTAGCACGTAGCGACGGTAAACACTTATTTGTACCTATCCGCAGTATGCAGTATATGGCGATTGTTGATGCGGATGAATTTGTTTTTATCGATGGTGAGCGCAAATGCTGGATTGATATAGCGTGGCAAAATTTCCAGCGTAAAAACAGAACGGCACTTGATCAACCCATTACTTATGACGCAGTTTATTATCGCGAAAATCTGTCGGAAATTATGATGCGATTGCAGCGAGAATTTCCGCTGGCCTTGCGAACAATGATTAATAAAACATCTTTGAAAGATTCTGCGCATGTTATTCAATTTCCCGGCTCAGCGCATTAACGATCGCATTGGTTTGGTGAATTGAATCAGATTATCTGCTGGTAAATTCTAAGCAGATTGATATATGACAGGATAGCTGATATCTATCAAGCTGAGCGCAAACAGAAACAGCAGTCTACCGGGCAACGCGAATAATATTTTTTATGTATTAAATTCCACAATACGCAATAAGTAGATATCCTTGTATTTTTGGAATAATTTAAAAAAGTGAGGTTATATGAAAAATATTATAAGCAATTTGTTTATAGAAATTGCTTATAAAAGGTGTTGACCAAACATGTAACTCATGTATAATTCCGTTTCTTTGCTGCTGACGCATTAAAAAGCGACGCAGCATACAGTTCTTTAAAAAATAACAATCGATAGGTGTGAGTACTTAACTTGAGATAATTGATCTTTTAATTGTAGTAAAAAGAAAGATCAAAACTAAGTATATAGTAAGTACGCAAGACGAATAGCAATTTATTGTCAAACAATAAATTGCACACACATAAAACGTCAAGCGAAATTTAGCAGAATTAAACTGAAGAGTTTGATCCTGGCTCAGATTGAACGCTGGCGGCATGCTTTACACATGCAAGTCGAACGGCAGCACGGGTGCTTGCACCTGGTGGCGAGTGGCGGACGGGTGAGTAATGCATCGGAACGTGTCCAGAAGTGGGGGATAACGCATCGAAAGATGTGCTAATACCGCATATTCTCTAAGGAGGAAAGCAGGGGATCGCAAGACCTTGTGCTTTTGGAGCGGCCGATGCCTGATTAGCTAGTTGGTGGGGTAAAGGCCTACCAAGGCAACGATCAGTAGTTGGTCTGAGAGGACGACCA
>DOOY01000238.1:0-1714 GCA_003514765.1 Nitrosomonas sp.
TCACTCAGGGAAAATGCTTTGCTGTTTCCATTATCTTCTATGCGGTCAAAACAAGCACGAACTGCTTTGATTAAACCGGGCGCGCTTAAATGCCGGCGAAAGGCGTATTTCGGCATAATACTCACCTATCACTTTAATTTATGCTCCCATAATACTGTAATTTAGTTAAAAGTTTACGAAAATCTATTTCTAAAAACCGCTGAATGGCCTTGTTCTCCTTGTGCTGGGTTCTCAGCGGGAATTGCTGCCGTAATGCTTTGTTCCACCGGCGGCAAAATGCGAAGAGCTCGAACTGCGGCAGATGCCAGCCGGGCTGATTCTATCGGGATCTATCAGAGACTGTCAATGTCATGTGAGTTTATTCTGCGCTGAGAATTGTTTGCGCCCCTGTTTTTTTATAAACAAGGAATTGTGGGATAAATCACTAACTGTCTTTGCTTTTACTGTTACGCTTGATGTTGTCTAATATGACTTCCCGCTAACTTTAATAGGAGGAATCCAGCGATGAATATGGAATTTTCTTTTGACGAAGCCGATGATGTTGATGAGCTGTTCGCTGAAAGCCGCGTTGTAAAAATAATCGATGAAATGGAGTTTGTCGAGGATGAACTGGATTATTTTGATGAAACTGAGATCCAACGTGAGCTAACAGAATTGTTTTGATTCTTCTGGCTGTTTCTTTTTGGTCGCGGTCAATGGTTAATTTCAGACCAAGACTGACTTAATTGAGTTGTTTAGGAAAATAGTGTGATAAACATGAAAAAGGTTAGATTGCGTTTTTAGCATACGCGCAATCTAACTGTTAGCTTCAAACTCCACTCTCCACTCTCTTTTTATCTCCTTGTCTCTTTCTTGCTGCGCTGCGCTTATCCAAATTCAGCGCGCTGCATATTCATTGCAGCCTGATTCGGCTCTGATTCTCCCGGTTTTCTGATATTTTCCCGCTGCACAAGTACAGGTTATTTACAAAACCCTATTGAATTTATGGTGATTAGGGTTCACACTCTGCTGGGGGATAACCTGCGAGCAGGCGATAAACGCTTTCCCCTTACGGAATATTCCACTGAATAACCGAAAAAATTAATTATATAAGGAAGAATCATATGAAAAAAGGCTTTAGCTTGTTGCTGCGAGGGACAGTGAGTTTGTTTCTCCTGGTTTTTAGCAGTTGGGTAAGCGCAGAGGCTGCGCCGGTCATAAGTGAGGCGCGTACGGTCGCGCAATATAACTACATTATCCATATTTTGGCGATGTTGTTGATCGGTTTCGGCTTTTTGATGGTTTTTGTGCGCCGATATGGTTTTGGTGCCGTCACAGGCACATACCTGGTTGTCGCTGTCGGGCTGCCACTGTATATTTTATTGCGTGCCAATGGCATTTTTGGACATCGTTTAGATCCGCATACGCTGGATGCAATACTGTTTGCTGAGTTGTCGGTTGCAACGGCATTAATCGCCATGGGGGCGGTGCTTGGCCGTTTGCGTGTGTTTCAATATGCGCTGCTGGCGTTGCTGCTGGTACCGCTTTATTTACTCAATGAATGGATTGTACTGGATGATGCGCTTGGTTTGACGCCCGGCTTTCAAGATACCGCCGGGTCAGTCGTGATTCACGCATTTGGTGCTTATTTCGGTTTGGCCATGTCAATTGTGTTGACCACAGAATATCAGCGCACCAAGCCGATTGAGTCGGATCATACTTCGGATCGTTTTGC
>DOOY01000238.1:1878-3406 GCA_003514765.1 Nitrosomonas sp.
GCGCCACTCGAGGATATGCCGCAGACAGTCGCAAATACTTTGTTGGCGCTGTCAGGCGCAACGATTGCAACTTACTTTTTGAGTTATAAGTTGAACGGTGGCAAAACGTCCATGGTCGATATGGCAAATGCTGCGCTTGCGGGCGGTGTTGGCATTGGATCAGTGTGCGATATTGTATCGCCGACAGGTGCGTTTGGTATCGGGTTGTTGGCGGGTGCGATTTCTGTGTTGGGATATGTTTTTTTGTTACCTAAACTCGAAAGTAAATTCAAGCTTCTCGATACCTGCGGTGTTCATAACTTGCATGGTATGCCCGGATTGTTGGGCGGATTCAGTGCGTTGCTGGTTGTGCCCGGGGTTGCTGCGGCTCAGCTGGCCGGTATTGGAATTACGCTTTGTATCGCGATTGTAGGCGGACTTGTGGCTGGTGCTATTATTAGAATTACCGGTACAACACGCGAACCTTACGAGGATAGTGTCGAGTTTACTCATATGGCGGGGCCGGAAAGTGAGCAGGCACCCGGACAAATGCAGGCGCGTATTGAATCTTTGGAAAACAAATTAACTTTACTCACGATGCAGTCTGAAGACAAATCCGTTGAAATCAGAGGGGTGGTCACGGGACTGGAAACTCAAATCGAGTCATTAGAAAAAGAGATTAAAGAAGCGCAATCGGTTGAGACACTCCGGCCAAAACCGGAATCTTAGGTTTGTTCTGTTAATAAAACCGCCTTTCTGTCTTATCTTTACAGGTTGTTAAGATGGGGGCGGTTTATGAAAACGGGCTGTCTGTTTTGGAAAAATCTCTGATTAAACGGGTTCTGTCGCAAATATATTCGTAAAGTGCAAAGCCACACTTATCTGCGGGCACAGTTATCCTGCTAAAGCCATAAACTGCTTATAAGCGGGTATATTTTTATCAGACAGTTGTCCCTTTCGAATCATATGAGCGGTTTCAATTCCATTTAGGGTTGCCTTTGCCGAATGAAAGGCTTTAAATCCCATCATGGGATTCGTAATTTTCTTGATGAAACGGTGATCTTGTTCAATGAGGTTATTCAAATACTTAATCTGGAGTATTTCAACAAAACTGATCAAACCGGCAAGCATCAGCAAGAAATTAATATTTTTCAGTCCGGCATAGTTTGCACCGTTTTTATCCATAACTACTTTGCTTGGAAATCCTTTTGTGTCTATGGCTTGGTTGAAAAACACGGTTGCTGCCGCTTCATCGCGATACTCAGAAAGCATGAAGTCGACAATGTCACCGAATTTATCAACGGCGCGATATAAATAAACCCACTGGCTTTTGATTTTTATATATGTCTCATCCATTCTCCATGAGGAAGCCACTGCCCGTTTATTTTTCTTGGCGGCTAAGGCTAACGAAGAAGAATATTTGATAACCCAACGATTCAAAGTGGCATGATCAACATTGACGCCCCTTTCTTCCATGATGGCTTCAATGTTACGGTACGAAACACCATACCTGACGTAGAAAAAAACAGCGTAGAGAATGACATCTTTT
>DOOY01000181.1 GCA_003514765.1 Nitrosomonas sp.
TTTTATGAAAAAAAGAGAAAACAACAGATTTTTTTGAATTTTATTCATCTCTTAATGACAATATGATAGAAAATGTGTGTTTTGTCGTAATATTTTAATGATTACCATGGTGGGGCTAAGATGACTGATAAGAATAGATTGTCCAGAAGAAAATTGATCAAGTTGGGAATGGCGGGTACCGCAGCGGGTATGCTCGGTGCGACCGAAAGCTGGAGTGAAATAGTAAGCATTCCAACGCCGCAGGAAGTTGAAGGGCCTTTTTATCCGGTTGCGGACCAACGAGATAAGGATGATGATCTTACTCAAATAACGGGACAGAGTGGTTCGGCAAAAGGTCAGTATATTGTTATCAGCGGATTTATTAAAGATGACAACGGTCAATTTATAAATAATGCGGTTATTGATATCTGGCAAGCGAATGCTGCAGGTCGATATGATCATCCAAGAGATCCTAATTCGGCTCCGTTAGATTCTTATTTTCAGGGCTGGGCAGTTATTCACAGTGACAATAATGGGCGATTTCGTTTTAAAACAGTAAAGCCGGGCGCTTATCCGGCGACAAGAGCATGGACCCGCCCTCCGCATATCCATTTCAAGATATCCAAGCGGGGATTCCCGCAACTGATTACGCAAATGTATTTCCCGGATGAGCCATTAAATGCAACCGATTTATTATTTAACAACAAAAATAAAACGGAACAGGCAGCAATGATTGCGCAAAAGACAGGAGAACATAAAGGTTTGATCGCTTATACGTATAATATTGTGTTGCGCGGACACTGAACATCGCATTGATCCACGTGCTGCATTGATGTATCAGTTTCTATAATGTCAATAAATAGCATTTTAAGCCGAAAGAGAATATTACGCGCTATTTATTATGTCATTATTTTAAATGAAACTCGACTCGATCAATTATAAAGTTATTACTGTGCAGCCTGATTTTCTTGCCAAAATTATTGGAATCAATGCGGATTCTGATAATTGTTTTCAGGAGATGGATAGTCTTTTACGTTCCGACCAGGGTGCGGTATCACTGATACTCCGAGTGGCCAACTCAGCAATGTACAGCCGGGGCAAACATATTAAGACAATCCCGCATGCCATCAATTTGCTTGGTATAAATATTATACGTTCTTTGGCAATTCTATCCGCTTCACGATCTATTTTTACACAAATTAACAACAAACTGATTAAAAAACATGTTTGGCAGCATTCTCTGTTGACAGCACTTGCATGCCAGCAGATATGTCTTGCAATGGATGAAAAAGAACTCAGCGAAGAAGCTTTTGTTGCAGGTCTGTTACATGATATCGGCAAAGTGTTGTTGTTTTACAATAATCCGAATGGCTATATTAAAACGCTCGGTTATGCTCTGGGAAAACCATGCGCTTGCGCCGAAGCGGAACAGAAATTCCTGAAAATCAATCATTACGACGTCGGTAAACAAGCCATTTGGGAATGGAAGCTGCCAGTATATTTTGAGAATTATACAGCGATCAGCCTGGAACAGATTTTGCCTGATCAAACGCAAGACAAGGTGTTGCATTTTCTTGCTATTGCTAACAGTTTAATAAAGGATGCGGGCTTTGGTGCTTCTCCAGCAGATTTTCCGGGCAGCAAAGTTAAATTGATGCGTATGGGTGCCAGTGATAAGCTCAGTACTTATCTGTTGGAAGAGTCATTCATGCAGCGATTATTTCAAAACGAAATTTATCGTCTGTGCGTTTGATGGAATGGTAAATATCAAAAAACAATACAATGCTTATTGATAGCTGCAATGGCTGAACCAAACTCAACTCACAGTATTGTCATTACCTCTTTAGAACAAAATGTATGGGATGACATTAGAGAACATACCGCTTTGTCTCTCAATCGACTTCATATAGAACAATTGATTGAACCTACCTTTTTTTTACTGCACCAGCTGATTGCAAACATGGTCAATGCCATGCACCACAATGTATTTAAACAAGTCGTTCAAGTTGATTTTGGCTTTGGCGTCATCGACAATGAAACCGATCTGATTGCTTTGTTCAATAGTGAATTGGCAGAGCACGGGGACAAGAATATCGCTAATTTCTGTCAAGCAAATAACTTGCATATTTTGTTATCTTTTCACGATATTGAGGACGCCATTGTCTCAATAAATGCACCGAACTTTTGCAGTCATGCGCTTCATTTAAGTAATAAAATGATTCAAACACTCGGATACCAATTTCAGGAGCAGAAAATATCCGAAGAACCAAAAAATTTCTCAGGCAAACTCGTAAAAAATAAAGCGCTACAACAATCAGTTGTATTGCCGACTTTCATGGCGCTACAAAATGAGTTAAATAGTTTTCAAACAATTTTTTCGCAGTTATCTTACAGCGTTGTCTGTTTTTCCAGCATAGGAACGATTCTGGCAATATCACCATCCATTTTGGCGCAGTTGAATCTGGAAGAAAATAATGCGTCAATTGAAGTATTCGCTCGATCAATTTCCATACATTTTTATAATGATGTGATATGGGGCATGGCTTTGCAAGAACCTGACGGTAAGTTTGAAAACTACAGAGTTCGCATCAAGATACATAATAATACTGAAAAATCGGTGCTTTTTAACGTTAGTGGTTTTAGTGACAGTAATTCCAAAATACATACACTATGGCAAAAAATAACCCTGGACGGGGAAAATATTGATAATCTCTCTGAAGGGGGGATTCTGAATGAAGCAAGGGTGCACAATATAACCCGCAATTATGTCCCGCAGCTTGTAGAAAAAAAAGCCAGAGAAGTTGTAAGGCTGGGCAGCAACCTACTCAGTAACGAGGAATGTTATATTGCTGTACTTTTTTGTGATATTGTGGGTTTTACTTCATTTGTTGAACAAAATGAAAATGAAGAATCGATTATTCATATACTCAACTCCGTATTGCGCAGAGTTTCCTTTTCGGTAAAAAAATATGGTGGTTATATCGACAAATTTATGGGTGACTGCATTATGGTGTTGTTTCGCAGTCCGCATGATGCGGTGATCGCGGCACTTGAAATGCAGAAACATTCATCTGATATCAATTTGTTACGTGAGCGAGCAGAACAGCCTAAATTACAGTTGCGAATCGGAATTCACTGGGGAAAAGTCATTATTGGTAATGTCGGCACTCCGGAAAGATTGGACTGGACAACAATTGGAGATGTTGTGAATACTGCATCACGCATAGAAAAATGTTGTCAGCCTGACGGTGTGCTAATTAGCGAAAGAATGCGTGAAGCGATAGAGCTTGCAGAAGAGATGGATTTTAAATATGGCGATACGTTTTATATTAATGTGAAGGGGAAAAAAGAAACACTGGCTGTTTGTTATGCGTACTCAATTGATTAAAAGGGTGCAGTTGTTGCTTGTTTGATTCATCTCTTTCTCAACCGATAGCGTATCAGTGTTTAATCCTCATCATTTAATTCAGGATTCCAGCCTTTCTCTTTCGCCGTTGTAATCGCCTGATCATAAATGCGCGTATGCTTATTTTGTAACTCCTCGGGTAGGCGGCTTGGCAAGTGCGCATAAGGCTCCCAAGCAGCGTAAACTTTTTCATATAAATTCTGCATCTTGGCATAATCCCAGCCTGCGCAGGTCTCTGTTTCCGGTAGAATGCCGAATATCCAGGCATCCCTTACAACACGGCCAAGGTGCGTCAGACCATTATTTTTATCTTGATCAATACCAACATATTTCAAATCTGTCATTTTGGGTTCTCATGTGAAATGGTATTTTGAAAATGCTATTGCATGCAATTTCTGTGTTAGAAATTTGTTCAGAATGCTCGTTTGTTATATGCAAAATCTGTTTCTCGGCAATTTCTGCCTTGAATTGCTCCTTTCTTATCGCACAAAGTAAGAATTTTAGCTTGTTTCTTTCGGTTTGGATGGGCCAAACGAAGTGAAAAAATGAAAACTCTGAAGTAAAAATTGATAATTTCCAATTTACTGTTGATGTGAGAACTGAAACGCACGCTCACCTTATTGGATGACCGCTGATATTCGTGCTCAGGCTTTGACTTTATAACTGACTCTCTCAACTGTGTTCAAGTTGCCTAAGACAGGTGATCGGCTTGCTTGTTTCAAGTATTAGCCCTGGGATAGGGTAGATAGCAAGTGGAAAATAATAAAAACAGACACGGGACACGACCTTATTTCATGATTGACGTGTCCCGTTTCTAAACTAATCTAGGGTGTTGACTAATTCACGAATATAACAAATCAGAATCAATCAGCGTTCGCTAGCAATAATAAGAAATATCTGGTATTCGTGAAAAAGCCAAATAACTATTACCTGTTTGAATTCAATTTGCCTGGCAGGCTTGAATAATAGAATGCGAGATTTTCAATGTCTTCATTACTTAACGCTGCTGTCATACCGTTCATGACAGGGTCGGTGCGACCACCGGATTTATAGTCTTTCAGTGCTTTTTCTAGATATGTTCTGTGCTGGCCGCCAATATGTGGAAAATTAGGTGCTGGACTATTCCCATCAATGCCATGACATGAGGCGCATACTTCAGCAGCTTTGCTTTTACCAGCTTCTATATCCGCTGCAACTACCTGACCCGATATTATCAGGGCAGCGCCACTCAATGCGGCGATAATACATTTCTTCATAACTTGTTCCTTATGTAAATGACTTAATTAATTACCTGCGTAAAAGGCTGCGAGATCTTTGATGTCTTGCTCAGAAAGTGTTTTTGCGAGCGCGGTCATGGAAGGGTGGCTGCGTGTACCGTCTCTATAGCCTTCAAGTGACTTGACTAAATATTCAGCATGCTGACCACCGATTTTAGGAACATGATAAGCTGTTGGAAAAGCGGTACGGTAACCGTCAATTCCATGACATCCTACACACATAGAGTTCTTTTCTTTTCCCGCTGCTGCGTCACCTGCTTGGGCAATACTCGAAAATGCAAACAGCATACTCGAGGCAAGTAATAAGTTAATCATTGTTTTTTGTTTCATTGTAAGCCTCCTCCTCTCAAAAGTTGAACTTTAAACGATGTACTCAATTTGGTCAATGAATTGTGAACTATGTCCATGTTGTTTATAGGGAAATTGACGTTATAACTCCCCTTTTATTTTACTTGATTTTGACTCCAATTCTTCCCATCTTGCAAGACAGTCGGTTAATTCTTTTTCTATTACTGAAAAACGTTTTTGCAGTGCTTTTGCTTCATCCGGGTTGTTTTGATAAATATCCGCAACATTTAAGCACTGGGCAATATGGGCCTGTTCATGTTCCAGTGTTTCTATCTTATCAGGTAAAGCGATCAGTTCACGGGTTTCTTGGTAACTGAGCTTATTGTTCTGCGATGGTGGTTTGGATAATTTTTTATCTTTTGTTGATAGAATACTGGATTGTTTAACATTCGTGTTATCTTGAACTTGTTTTTCTTTAGCCTGTGTATCCTGTTGTTTTGCCTGTATCCAGTCAGCGTATCCGCCAATATATTCACGCAGGGTACCACCGTTTCCTTCGAATGCAATGACCTGAGTGACGACATTATCCAGAAATTCACGATCATGACTGACTAAAAAGAGTGTGCCAGTATAACTCTGCAGTAAATCTTCCAGTAATTCCAGTGTTTCAATATCCAGATCGTTTGTAGGTTCATCCAGTACCATCACGTTTGCCGGGCGGGTAAATAATCTTGCTAATAGTAGACGATTACGTTCGCCGCCGGATAATGACTTGACCGGTGAGCGCGCACGTTGCGGCGAAAATAAAAAATCTTCCAGATAGCTGATGACATGCTTGCGTCTACCATTGATTTCAATAAATTCCGAACCCTGGCTGACTGTTTCAATTAATGTCATTTCATCATCCAGTTGTTCGCGCATCTGGTCGAAATATGCAATCGACAGTTTAGTGCCTTGTCGAACTTGACCTGAATCGGGTTGTAGTTCTCCGAGTATCAATTTTAATAAGGTTGATTTTCCGGCGCCATTGGGTCCGAGCACGCCAATGCGATCTCCACGCATTATACGGCAGGAAAAGTCATTGATGATTGTTTTATCATCATACTTTTTGCTGATATGCGTTAATTCAGCGACCAGATTGCCAGATTGCTCGCCAGTATCAACATTGATATTGACTTTGCCAATACGTTCTCTTCTGGATGTGCGCTCTTTGCGCAATGCTTCCAGGCGCCGAACTCGTCCCTCATTTCGTGTGCATCTGGCTTGAACTCCCTTGCGTATCCATATTTCTTCTTGCGCCAGTACTTTGTCAAATTTTTGATTATGCATGGCTTCGATTTTTAACATTTCCATTTTTTTGCGCTGGTACGCACTAAAATTTCCTGAGAATGTTGTCAAGATGCCTCGGTCAAGTTCAATGATACGTGTAGCTATATTGTCCAGAAAACGCCGATCATGGGTAATGAATAAAACACTGCCTGAAAAGCTTTGTAAAAATTCCTCCAGCCACTCAATCGATGCGAAATCCAAGTGGTTTGTCGGTTCGTCCAACAATAATACGTCAGGTGATATGACCAGTGCACGTGCCAGCGCAACACGTTTTTTTAATCCGCCTGACAAATGCTCAATGCATGTGTCTTCAGGTAGATTCAATTTATCGATGACGGTTTCAATCTTGGCCTGAATACTCCAGCCATCGTGGGTGTCGAGTTCGTTCTGCAATTCTTGCAGTCGGGTGAGTAGGTTTTCAGTTTCTTGGTTTTCAATGCTTAAAGCATGAGAAACGGCATGATAATCGAGTAATGATTGACTGATATTGCCCAGACCTTTTGAAACTTCTTGATAAACCGAGTTACTGTCTGTTAAAGCGGGTTCTTGTGCGACATACGCTACTTTCAGGCTGGGGGCGCACCATAATGTACCATCATCCAGTTTTATGCTGCCTGATAGTACTCGCAGCAGACTGGATTTGCCGCCGCCGTTTCTACCGATCAGTCCTACACGTTCTCCCGGATCGAGCTGTAGGTTAACTTGAGCAAGCAATGCGTGATGGCCAAAAGCCAAGCAAGCTTTTTCCAGTGTAATGAGGGGCATAAAAAGTTTGTGTGTTTATTGGTGGAGATGCTGTAAATCGAGAGGCGCCATTCTGTCATGGTTTGTCGTACATGGCAAAAGTAATGTAGGGATGAACAATGGAGCCGCTAATTATCGGTATACCGGTAGTGGCAATCTGCCGTCGGCTCCATTATTTTTGTTGGGATTAGATTTTAATGTTACTCAGAAGATACATTAATTTTTTTCGGCTGTATGGATTCTCTTTTAGGAATAGTCAGTTCCAGTACACCATGTTTGGATAGAGCAGAGATGGCATCCGGATTTGCTGAATCGGGTAAACTAAAACGGCGATAAAAAGAACCGTAGGTACGCTCTACACGTTTATAGCCTTCTTTTTCTGTTTCCGCTTCGGTTTTCTTTTCACCTTTTATAGTGAGTATGCCGTTCTCCATGCTGACATCTATATCTTCAGGTTTAACACCTGGGATATCAGCATGAATCACAAATTTATCCTTTTCCTCTTTAATATCCACAGCTGGAGCCCATTCAGCAGTAGCTGTTGAGCCTTCTGCTGCGTTGCGCTCCAATTCTTTTTGCAGTTGACTTAATAAACCCCAGGGTTCGTAACGTGTAATCGCCATCACTTTCTCCTTTCAAATAAAAACAAAAATGCGACTTATAGTCTCTTGAGAATGATATGTGGTTACTCGTTTTTATTTCAAGATGGAAGAAAACAGTTTTTAATTCCCATAAATGCTGATGAAGTTCTAAGTCAATTTAGTTATCGTTATAACGGCGAAGTACTTTCCAGCCGCCAAACAATGCCAACGCCAGTAACGCAGATATCCACCAGTTATATACCATCCACATCATGGGATTCGAGTCAACCGATACATTGGCTTGCGCAAGTTCAATTACATTGACTTTTTGATGATCAAGTTCTGTCGATGTAACATGCATTTTGAATTTTATTGTTTGTGTGCCGGATGACTTGGGCACAACGTGCCATTTCCATTCTGTGGTGTTACCGAGAATATACATTTGCTGTTGCGGTCCTGGATTTTCAATGCGAAAGCCTTCGCCGGTAATTTCGGCCTGCATATTCGGGGAAATAAAACCAGTAATGCCTTGTATAGAGGTGCCCACAGATGCAATGGATACAATCTCGTTAATAAACTCTGAGAGTTGTTGCGTATTCACATTTAATTTCACTTCAAAACCTTCGTATTGCTTCGCCTCAACAGGTGCTGTAACCGCGCTGCTGTCAATGGGTATTTTCATGATCACCGGATGAACGAATTGATTCGTGGATGAGAGAAAATGTATAAAAGAATTAATTGAAAATGGTATTAGCAGTAAAACCAGCAGTAATGCAACAGGCATCAGTAAGCTTGTATTCGTGCTGGATTTCATTTCGTCTTTTTCAGGGTCTTCTGCTTCGGTGTTATTTGACTCCGGGATGTTCGACTTTGAATTGTTCGATTCAGGGTTGTTCATTTAGCCTCCTGCTGTTCGTTGTGTTATTGATGATCATAACATCTATGGTTCGTATGTATCAGCTATCGGGTGAAATTTAACGGCGCTATTTGTTTAGTTAATACATGTAACTTACAGCGTGAGATCGTAAGTATCGTTTTGCCGGGAGTGGAAAATTGATTATTTTGCTCAACGCAATGAAAAAAGTATTGCGGAGTTAATTCATATAGATTTTCCCTGCTACTATTAAGTTGCGATAGTAGCAGGGAATAGGGGAATAAATGATTCAGTAATTAATTATTCTCAATGAATAAATATCAAGGAACAATCCGGTTGTTAAG
>DOOY01000174.1 GCA_003514765.1 Nitrosomonas sp.
GTGGCGATCTCCATTGTTGCACCTTCGTTAATTTCTGATGGGTGAGCATGAAGCGCTTGCAGCGACCCGGCAGCATAATTGATGGATTCGATTAATTGCTGCAAAGGCATACATGGGATGTGCATGGATTGCTCGCGCAATTGAGCCATACTGTCGACAAATGACGCGAAACCGGCATGCTCGCCTGAACAAAATGCTTGCCAGTTTTCATTGGCTTGCTTGAGTGTTTCGTGCATTGCCTGCAGACTGAATTGCTGTGATTCTGTGTACGTTAAATCAGACGAACTGGCCTCCGTCATGGGTGCCAATGCATAGGCATTGCGGATCGCTGCAATTTGTTCACTTGTCGAAGATGGATAATGCTGCATGATCTGGTAGAGTAACTCGCGCGTAAGTTGCGATATGTCTTGAAGTGATCCTTCAGCAAAATGGCGTAATGCCTGCTCAATTTTTCCACATAATCTGCGGCTTGATAGTTCGATGTTTGATTCCTGAGATAAAAGACCTTCCAGAAAACCGGTAGCTACCCACCAGAAAACGCGTTGCTCTGGCGGGCCTGGAAATTGTGCAACTTGATTGATTGCGGCATGCATTCTTTTCAGATTGTCATTACTGACTGTGTTTTTCAGCCACTGAACCAGACCAGTCTGATATGCGGCGCGCGCGCTTTTAGCCAGCGCTTTAAGTTGCGAAGCATCAGTGTCGGCTAATTCGGGTTTGAGTGGCGGGTTTGCAGTCAAGCCTGGATAAAATAGATCAACCTCGGATACCTGTTGATGCCCGAGTAACTGCATCAAGTCCCGGTAAACCGGAAACAGACGCAGTGGATTTTCCTCGGCGCCGTTAACGAGTTCATCCAGGTAGTTAAGCAACGCATTCATGGTGCGCTTAATCACATCAATGCCTGCCTGACCGAAATCATTTTGTTTGTCGGCCGTTGCGATAAGCTGCTCAATTTTATCTGTTATAACAGTGATGTTGTTTAATTCAAGCATTACAAACAATCCGTTTAACTGGTGGATGTAGATGCGGCATGAATCGATCTGTTTGTCGTCGTTTAGATTCTGGCTATAGGCATCCAGATTTTGTTCAATTAATGAAGAAATTTCATGAATGCCTTCTTTCATCCCTGCGATGGAAGAGATATTAAGCTTTTTTTGAGTATTCATTGATCGATCGAATAGGACTATGAATAAAAGAATAAAAATTAAATTTTGAAACTAGACACAGATGCCTTGAGTTCTGAAGCAAACCCTGAAATTTGTTTGACCGAAGCAGTTGTCTGTTGGGTTCCATGTGTTGTTTGTCGGGTAATATGCAGTATTTCTTCCATGTTCTCAATGACTTTATTGGCTGCTTGAGTCTGGGCATGGGTGGTGTCGTAAATATTGGTGACATGATCCGCGAGACGTCTGGATACAGTTTCGATTTCTTCCAGTGCGCTTCCGGCTATGTTTGATCTTTGGGTGCCTTTGGTGACTTCCAGCGTACTTCTTTCCATGGCGGCGATGGCGTCGTATGTGTCACTTTGAATCGTTTTGATTAACCGGCTGATTTGTTTGCCGGCTTCTGCTGACCGTTCTGCGAGCCGTTGAACTTCCTGTGCAATCTTGCTAAAACCACGTCCTGCCTCGCCGGCTGCCGTTGCCTGGAGGGCGGCATTTAACGCAAGAATATTGGTTTGCTCGGTAATGTCTGAAACCAGGGCGACAATCTCGCCGATTTCCTGCGAGCTTTCTCCCAGTCGTTTAATCCGCTTTGAAGTTTCTTGAATATGTGTACGGATTTTATCCATACCGGCAATTGACTCATGTACTGCAGTGTTGCCTTTCTCGGCAGTGATCAGTGATTGTTTGGCAACTTCTGTCGATTCTGCGGCTGTGTCGGAGACTACACTGATAGATTCAGCCATGCCTAAGACAGCGACGGTTGTTTCTTCAATCTTATGTGATTGCTGTTGCGCGGCAGCTAATAGCTCAGTGGAAACATGCTGCGCTTGACTGGATGCGTTAACCACTTGAGCGCTGGCTTTGTTGACTTGTTCAACCAGTGAGTGCAGCTCTTCAATCGTATAGTTAACCGCGTCAGCGATTGCTCCCGTAATATCCCCTGTAACCACGGTGCGTACCGTCAGATCTCCGTCAGCCATTTTTTTCATGTCATCCAGTAGCTGTAACATGGCTTTTTGTGTATCGGCCATTGGATATGTGCTGATTGGTGGCTGATCGTACTTGTTATTGCGCAATGTATATAGAAATGCAAGCAGTGACAGCGCAGCACCGATGATGAATCCGTAATGTACTTTTGCCAATAAGTCAGTCTGGTCGGCGTGATGCGCCTGCAGAGCCTGATCCAGCGCAGCGACATTGTTCCAAATCATTTCACTCTTTTGAATGGTTTCGTTAGCGGCAATTTTGGCCGTCATGACATCTGAAATTTCAGTCTGAATTGTATTGATATTATTGTCAATTTTTATGAATAACGATTTAATCTGAGGCAAAATTTCTTGTACATCGTGATCTTTGATTGCTGAGAGATCCAGTATATTGTGGCCTTGATTGAATGCCTGCAAAATAGCTGAAAACTGTTTGCGATCATGAATCAGTTGTTTTTTAATTTCCGATACGGGAAGCTTGCTCGACAAGAGGATATTGACGCTGCGCGCAACATTCTGGGCAAGTGTCTGCATGGTTGTTACTGCAGCGTGTTCATTAGACAAATTGCCGACTTGTGTGAAGCGATCGATCAATTGTCCTATTTTTTGATGCAACTCGCGGCTGGTCGAATTCATTTCATTTATTGCTTGACCAAGACTGATAAGCATCTGCTCGTTACTGAGCAACAAATGAATTTTTTCTTCTTCAGGGTGCCATTTTGTAATTAAATCTTCCAGTAATACGAGCAAGTGTTCCTGAGTAATGGGCTCAACATGGTTTTGACGAAAATAGCCGCCGTTTGAAAGCAGCGCCATATACTGATTAATTTGTTTATGGCTATCCTGTATCTGTGTAAAAGCGGTTTTGCGGCCTGAAAATGCAAGTTGAAGAATCCTTGGCAGCCGTTGATGGTGTGTTTGCATACGTGCGGTTACTTCAAGTCTTGTTGCATTCTGTCTGGTTTGTTTCAAGTGGTACGAAAGAAACGATACATAAAGTAGTAAAATCAGAATAAACAGACTGCCGGAGATCCATCTTTTTCGTGAAGAACCTGTATATTTCCTGTTTTTATTTGGCGCAGTAACGGGAGAATTTATTTTTTTTTCTGATTTAGAGACTGTTTTAAACTTTGAAAAAAATCCCGCCATTGGTATCTCCATTCTCCAGAATCTGTTTTGAAACTAAATGATTTTTAGTTTTTAACTTAATTGTAACTGTATTATGCAAAAACAGGATAATAACCTGTATTAGACTGTGCCGAAGCTTGTTCAAACTACTGATGGGCTGATACCTTGCTCTCAAGATTTGATGGTTTATATGTGCTAAGTCTAGTGGTGATGGTTGCAAACTGTTCGCGCAATATCGAGTATCAAATCGGGCCCTTGATAAATCAAGCCGGTATAGATTTGTATCAGGCATGCGCCGGCATCCATTTTTTCCTTTGCATCTTTTGCTGACATAATGCCGCCGACACCAATGATTGGGATGCTGTCCTGTAGAAAATAATGGAGTTGTTGTATGATCGCTGTTGCCTGATTTGTCAGTGGTGCGCCGCTTAGGCCGCCGGCTTCTTTTGAGGCTGCTAGGTGCTCTGTACCGGTGCGAGACAGTGTGGTGTTGGTTGCGATGACGCCGTCAATCCGATGTTCCATGAGCGATGTGGCGATTGATTCGATCTGTGACGCATCAAGATCAGGTGCTATTTTTACAACCAGTGGCGTGTATTGGCCATGTATCTGGGCTAAATTGCGTTGTTCTGATTTTAATTCGGACAGCAATGTATTCAGCGCATTTGTCGATTGTAATTGTCGTAAGTTTAGCGTATTGGGTGAAGAAATGTTTATGGTGATATAACTGGCATAGCGATAAACCTTGCGTAAGCAAATCCGGTAGTCTTCAACCGCATTTTCAATAGCAGTGTCGAAATTTTTGCCAATGTTAATCCCCAGTATTCCTTTATAACCTGAAGCTTTAACATTATCGATTAATTGATCGACTCCCTGATTGTTAAACCCCAGACGGTTAATGATTGCGCATGCTTGTGGGATACGAAAAATGCGCGGTGCCGTGTTGCCTGGCTGGGGGCGTGGTGTTACGGTACCAATTTCAATAAAACCGAAACCTAATGCCGATAAGGCGTCCAGATGCTCTCCATTTTTATCCAGTCCTGCCGCGAGTCCGATAGGGTTTGGAAACGCTATTCCCATGACATGATGCTTCTGGCAAATGATGGCCTGACGCTTGGTTAAGCCGAGTTTAAGCGTTGTTTCAATTGCCTTGAAAGTAACCTGATGGGCTGTTTCCGGATCAAGCTTAAAAAGTAAAGGACGCAGCAATGAGTAGAGCATGTTTTGATCGGCAGTTTTCTATACAAAAATTGTTGCGCACGCAATATGC
>DOOY01000206.1 GCA_003514765.1 Nitrosomonas sp.
CAAAAAATCGGGTCCACTTCTTAGTATGCAGGTGCTCGCCAACTATGGGAATATCGACGGAGTTGAACTTTTGTTTGTATTTTCTTCATGTGCGCATGGCGGCACCACAATAGCGAATGCTCCTTGCAGTGGCAACCAAAGCATAATTAAAACCAAAAATAATCTGCGCGCTATACGCTTCATTGGATTCATTTAAGTTTGATTTATATTTGGCTATAAAAAATAATTACATGAGTACAATTCCAGGAACTATTACATTAAAGTAACGTCAGTGTCAAGACAAATAAGATTCAAAAAGAAAATAGTATTGATGACAAAAAACTACTTGGCAATAATGAACTTAACGCTTTTCAAGCTTCAAGCCGTACTATTTGGTCTGAATCTGTAGTATAGGCAACACCACCAGATCACTGAAAAAAAAAAGCCATTACGTTCACTGCTGTAAAACACACTTTACAACGTCCTTCCATACTATCTTCCATTCCATAATGCAGTGGTTAGCGACTTGTTGCCAACCCAGAAAGGTCGCAATGTTGATACTCAACTCTACAACGGGATTCATCGAAGACAAAAAGAAACGCAAGTGACGGAATTAATCCTGCATTTTTTTAAAAAAATAAATGTAGCGATATTTTCATACAGTTAAATAGCAGTTTTTCAATCTGCGCTCAATCTATTCGTAAATTTGCATCAAAGAATTACTTTCGCACGTACAGTGCTTGATATAGTAAGCGGCTGATTAAAAATGATATTAAAACATTATTGTTCGTCAGTCATACATATTCCCGTGTAAAGTTTCATAAGAGCTGACTGATAGTCTAAGAAAAAGACTGGGCACCAGGAATTTATGGCTTGACCTTCCAATGATTGTAAGGTTTAACATAGTAAACTTCATTAACACATTAACGATGAATTTGACATGAAAAACCTTTTATATTGCTATCTATGTCAACTGAACGATAAATTTTTCGACAGCATTACATTTACGACTACGATGTATTGCATGCGAAACAGCGCGAGCTGTGAAATCGGCCAAACGGCTAGATTCCAGGATTCACACACTACTGAAGGTAATACGCAGATAAAAACCGACGTCGTTATTATTTTACTTTCTAAATTCTTCGTTCGTAGCGTGCGATTGCAGCCATGTATATTTACGCGCGCAACTCTGAGGAAACAAGCATGAACATTGGACAAGCAGCTTATGCTTCTGGCGTATCCGCAAAAATGATTCGTTATTATGAGACTACTGGACTTATTCCTAAGGCCGTACGTTCATACTCAGGTTACCGTCACTACAATGAACACGACATTCATATTCTGCGGTTCATAAATCGGGCTCGTGCAGCAGGCTTTAGTACCATACAAATTAAGAAATTGTTGTCTCTTTGGAAAAACCGTCAGCGTCCAGCGCGTGAAGTCAAGCAGCTTGCAACAGAACACCTGATTGAACTGAGAGCAAAAATTGCTGAATTGGAAGCAATTGCTGGCACATTGTCGCAATTGATTGCACATTGCCATGGTGATGATCGTCCGGAATGTCCTATTTTGGATACTTTGTCAGATTTGGACGCAACTAAAGAGTTCGTGAAAACCCGCAAGATGAGTCACTTCCAAGCGCCTGTCCACAGGACTTCATCGAAATAATGAGCATAAACTAACTAAACGCAATATACGGACAAATATCATGAAAACATTCATAGGAATCGCTTTCACTTTTTTTCTACTGGCTGTTCAGCCAATACGTGCAGACGACAATCATCAAGCAGGCATTTTTAATGACGAAACACTAGGAGAGGTTACTTTTCATGTATCGTGCACCCCACCTGCGCAAAAGCTGTTTAATCAGGCTATCGCAATGCTTCATTCCTTTTGGTATGACGAAGCAGAAAAAACATTTCGTTACGTTACAACAGTAGACAAGGATTGCGCCATGGGCCACTGGGGCGTTGCCATGAGCCTTTACCGTCAGCTGTGGGCAACACCCCCGACACCAGAAGAGTTACAAAAAGGACGGGATGCACTGCAACGTGCCAAACAATTAATGACCAAAACCGACAGGGAACGTGCGTATCTTGAAGCTGCCGGGTACTTGTATCCGGACGACGAAATGATAGATTACGGCACCAGAAAACTTGCTTATCAGAATGCGATGGAACAGTTATTAGCACACAATCCGGACGATTCGGAAGCCGCAATATTTTATGCGCTGGCGCTAATTTCCACAGCTTCGCCAAAAGATAAAACTTACTCGAATCAAAAGAGAGCATTAAATCTGCTGCAAGAGGTGTTACAGAAAGAACCCGGTCATCCCGGTGTGGCACATTACATCATCCACGGCAGTGATTATCCGAAGCTAGCCAGATTCGGATTGAAAGCAGCGAGAGAGTATGCACAGATTACGCCAGCTGTACCGCACGCCTTACATATGCCATCGCATATATTTATCAGACTGGGAAAATGGCAGGAAGCTGTCCACTCCAATTTAGCTGCATACCATGCTGCAAAGCGTTACGCCCAGAAAAATGCTCAAACGGCTGTCTGGGACCAGCAGATGCATTTCATGGACT
>DOOY01000063.1 GCA_003514765.1 Nitrosomonas sp.
AGAATACTGTAAACAACGCTAGAAATTCTTGCACAATAAGATATAAATTAGAGTTGCTTATCTTTTTTACGGTTTCCGATAAAAAAGGCTACTTTTTCCACTATGAACAGAAACAAAAAGAGTTCTAACTAATTTTTCATCACAATCGAATTCAAACTGGTCTCTTCTGGATAAAAATTTAAATTCTGGAGACCCCTGTTCGCGTTTATAGTCAAACATAACCCACATTTTTGACATGTTTCCTTTTTTACTGATGGTAGCGGAATCTATAAACACAGTTGACACTTCTGTCTCTCCTACATAATTCCATTCAGCTACTGCGCTATTGTTACTTATGAAAACAACAAATAATGTAAACAGCAGTTTTTTAATCAAGTGATGTGTCACAATCAATTTTCTCGTTATCTAGTATTTGGTCTAAAAATATTGCAATCAATATAATATAACTTATTGAATAATAATATTTTTGTTAAGATAATTTATTGATTGCAATATTGGTAATCTAATTGCTAATAACGATGTGATTGCTTAGTAACTTTAATTTTCTGGATTTATTTACCAGGTCAACTTTCTAGGATTGGCTAAAAAATTTCACTTTGATGCAGTGTAACCTGCTGATACCACAAACAGGCCTGCATCAGGCTTGTAAACCGTATGCAGGCAATAGAATGATCTTAGTCAATTTTTTTGTCGATATACATGCCGACAACGCCTTTGGCTTTATGGTTGAAAATCGGATATTTTTTGCTCATACCAGACCGCCCTCGATAACAGCTTCCCAGGGCAGCTCGATATCGGTGCGCCCGAAATGACCATACGCTGCAGTTGGAGCATAGATAGGCCGTTCCAGGTTTAACGTTGCGATGATGCCTTTAGGTGTGAGATCAAATTTGTTGCGTATCAGCGATTCCAGCGCTTCATTGGCTTGTTTGCCGGTACCGTAGGTATCGATCATTACCGATACCGGTTGCGCAACACCAATTGCATAAGCAAGCTGCACCAGACATTTCTCAGCAAGCCCTGACGCTACGATATTTTTGGCGATATAGCGCGCCATATAGCCGGCTGATCGATCAACCTTGCTCGGGTCTTTGCCTGAGAATGCGCCACCGCCATGCGGACAGCTGCCGCCATAGGTATCCACGATTATTTTTCTGCCGGTCAGTCCGGTATCACCGTTTGGGCCACCGACTTCGAAACGCCCGGTTGGGTTGATCAATACTTTGAATTGATCGTTACGCAATGCCGTTGGAATGACTGTATCAACGATCTGTTCCCGCGCGGCTTTGCGCAATTCTTCGGTACTAATAGCCGGGTCATGCTGTGTGGACAGCACTACATTTTCCACGGCTACCGGTTCACCATCGACATAACGCACACTGACCTGACTTTTGGCATCCGGGCGCAGCCAGGATAATGCGCCGGTTTTACGCAATGCAGATTGCCTGCGTACCAGCTGATGGGCAAGACTAATCGCCAACGGTATGTGTTCTGGTGTCTCGTTACAGGCATAGCCGAACATGAGCCCTTGATCACTGGCGCCAATTGTACCGTCAGCCTGGTCGACACCTTGGCTGATATGTGCTGACTGGTTATTAAATGCGATTTTGACGGTGCACCGGACGGGATCGATACCGTCATCCCTGCAGGTGTAGCCGATATCGCGCAAGGTTTGCCGCACGATACGTTCAGCCTCATTTTGCACAGCTTGGAATACCGATGGGTCAGCCGTCTTGTATTCACCGGCTACCAGCACGAACTGGTCGGACAGTACAGTTTCACTGGCAACTCTGGCTTTCGAATCGAGAGTTAAAAAGGCATCGAGGATACGATCGGAAATTTGATCGGCCATTTTATCTGGATGGCCTTCGGATACCGATTCCGATGTAAATAAAAAATTTCTACCTAGTGTTGACTGTAGTGTATACATTTATCTCTCCTGTTTAGCGGTTTTTGCCGATATGACGGGTAACGCAATCCGGATCAAATCCACCCAGCCCGTAGTGAGGGCCAATCATCATCTAAGTCGATTATGTGACTATTCGGAGTACCATTTCTTCAGTCCGCATCATTTTGCAGAATGAGGGGCACCCATCCGGCATCAACAACACGCCGGAAATGCTTGATTATTGCTTTCAGTTTCTCGGGTTCGGCCACTTCAATGACCGCTTCAACAGCGACATCGATTTTATTTTGTGTCAATGCCAGTACGCCAACTGCAACTAATTCTTGAGCACAGGCTTTGTTGAGTTCATCATCAGAAACCTGACCCATACGTTTGCATAAGGCAGTTAAGTAAGCGCTATGTGCAGCACCGAATGCACGGTTTTTCAGGTTACCTTTAGGTAGCTTGGTCGCTAGACCCAGATAATCGCAACGTGCGGCATCCAAGACATCGTAACTGCGGCTACCCATCAGATGCCTGACGGTATTGAGACAATCGACGGCATAGTAGTACCACACCTTATAATGCTGCGGCTCTGCTCTGCAGCACAATATGGCATACGCCAAGCCGCAGATATCGAGAATGGTTGAAAACGGAATCGGTTCATCACCGGAATAGTGTTTACCTAACCTGGCCTGTAATGCATGCACAACCGGTTCGCAATCCTCAAACCGCTTGATGCGGTTTAATGTCGTTGTAATCTGCATTGCAACAACTCCTGTGCACGGGTTTCCGCCAGGGTAACATCGATACCCCTGGCTGAGGCCAGTTTACGCAGTGACTCGGGTAACCTGCCTGAAGTCATGAATGTATTGCGGTCGAGGATGTTCAGTAACGACAGTATCCATTTTGCCTGGGTGTCAATATTGTCTCGTACCGGTTCAACTGTCTCGTTGTTGATTCTGATAATGGTTCGAAGTCCATGCATTGGTTATCTCCTGAAATGTCTCGGCAGACTACTTTCCGTCCACCGTGTTGTGTCAAAAGCGCTGGTGACAGCACAAAGTACTGTTCGCCAAACGAATACCGAAACACCGGAAAAAAGGAAAAACAGGGGCGATCTGAAAACCGTTATTAACAGTAAAAAGTGGATACACGAGTGCCCTTCCCATTATTCCCGGCGTTCGCCGAGCCCAGGGAAAGGACTGAGGCGACGTTTAGCAGTATTTATGTGTCGCCCGCAAGTATCGGTAAATCAGCGACATTAAAAACAAAAAACCCGTTTCTGTTATAAGCAGAGAACGGGCTTGTCATTCTCCGGTTTAGCTGCATTTGATAAAGCGCCCGCAATCGAAACAAATCGGCGCGTTCGAATATTAGTATTGTCGGGTGAAAATTGCAAGCAAGGATTTGCCGATCGTGAGTGGCATCAGAAGCATCGCACATGATTTGGGCCCTTAGTGGTCGGTATATGCAATGACACTGCCAATTGTATTCAACAACTGCTTCAGTGATTTCTAAAAATCTTAGCCGGCTATCCTCTCTTCATGAAGTTTTCAGTGATGTCTACATGATGTTGCATGATAAGGTAAGTCCAGAAATTCTAAATGGGTTAGTCTTGCTACGGGTTGAAATATAAACTAATTGCCCTTAATTCGGGACCTGACCCTGGGCACGGATTTTCTTGTCGAGATACATCACCTGTTCGATCGGTGCATCAAAGCCGGTCAGCAGCATGTCGCACACGACCAGAAAGGCAATGCCAGAATTGGATTTGTCCGGATCGTCAAAGTCGAACGGTTTGCAGAAATTATCCACCGCATTCCAGGCTTTGGCCTGCTTTCGTGCCTCGGTAATATAAGCCGCCTCATTGTTGCCGTCACTGGAAATCACCACGGTCGCTTTCAGGAAGCGCACTTTTTTGATCAGCTCGTAATTTGGTTCCGGTTCGGCTTCCAACCGTGCAGCATGATCGGTCAGCGCCTGATGAATGGCTTTCTGGTAATGCACCGCCGCCAGTTTCGAATGGCATACCACCTGCACTTTGAAGCCGTTCGGGAAGAT
>DOOY01000124.1 GCA_003514765.1 Nitrosomonas sp.
ATTTATAAACTTATTAAAACGCGTCTATAACGATTTCGGATTTAAAGAGCTTTTGGTGAAATTATCGACAAGGCCTGCCAAACGTGTTGGTTCAGATGCACAATGGGATAAATCAGAGGCTGCATTAGAAGCTGCTTTGAAAGAAGCAAAACTTGAATGGGAACTTCAGCCGGGTGAAGGGGCATTTTATGGACCTAAAATAGAATTTTCATTAAAAGATTGCATTGGTCGTATTTGGCAATGTGGTACATTACAGTTAGATTTTTCTATGCCTGAACGGCTGGGCGCCGAATACGTTGCCGAGGATAACTCAAGACAAGTACCCGTAATGCTGCATAGAGCGATTTTGGGGTCGCTTGAACGCTTTATAGGTATATTGATCGAAAATTATGCGGGTGCATTCCCATTGTGGTTGGCTCCGGTGCAAGCTGTCGTTTTAAATATATCGAAGGGACAGATAGATTATGCACAAAAAATAACCGACGAACTGAACCGTCATAGTTTTAGGGTTAGCCAAGACTTGAGAAATGAGAAAATAACCTATAAAATCCGGGAGCATAGTTTGCAGAAGCTTCCTTATCAGATAATTGTGGGTGATGCGGAGGTGAATGCAAATCAAGTTTCAGTTCGAAATCGTGCAGGACAGGATTTGGGTCAAATGACTTTGCTGAAATTGATAGAACACCTTAAAGAAGAAGTAGCTTTAAAGGTATAATAATTTTTTTTATTTTATTGGAGAATTGCCATAGCACAAGAGAAAACAGCGCGCATTAATGATGAAATAGATGTGCCAGAGGTACGCTTAATCGGTGTTGATGGAGAACAAATAGGCATAGTAAAACTTACTCAAGCAAACGAGTTGGCTGAAGAGGCAGGGGTAGATTTAGTCGAGATAGCGCCTACTGCCCAGCCGCCTGTATGTCGATTAATGGACTATGGTAAGTTTCGTTACCAAGAAAGCAAACGAAAACATGATGCAAAGCTGAAGCAAAAGCAGGTTCAAATTAAAGAAATCAAGTTCAGACCGAATACGGATGAAGGTGATTATCGTATAAAATTACGTAATTTGACTCATTTCTTGGATGATGGGGATAAGGTTAAAGTTACCTTACGTTTTCGTGGTCGTGAAATGGCTCACCAAGAATTTGGCGTCCGCTTGCTTGAGCGAGTGCGGGATGATCTCGAATCGTGCGCTGTTGTTGAGCAATTCCCAAAGATGGAAGGTCGCCAAATGGTGATGGTATTGTCGCCTAAGAAAAAAGATATAAAAACGAGTAAAACAAAATCGACTGAAAGCGGAACTACAACCGCATCCTAGTCCATTTGTAGTGAGGTTCTTTCTGTCAACTTGACGAAAAGAACAAAGTAACTGATTTACGGTTATGTAAAAAATCTAGCAGTGAAAAAACAAGTGAACCTGGGTTTTTGAAAAGATTTCTGATATAGAAGCACCCTGAGTCATATTAAAAAGGAGAGTTAAATGCCTAAAATGAAAACTAAGAGTGGAGCAGCGAAGCGCTTTAGAGTGCGTGCAAATGGCAGCATTAAACGCGCAAAAGCCTTCAAGCGCCATATTTTAACTAAAAAAACAACTAAAAATAAGCGCCAGTTAAGAGGGATAGTGACGGTTCATCCACATGATGCAGCGGCTGTTCGTTCTATGTTGCCATATGCATAAGGGAGACAACAATGCCTAGAGTAAAACGTGGCGTAACGGCGCACGCGCGACATAAAAAGATACTGAATTTAGCCAAGGGTTATCGGGGGCGACGCAAAAACGTATATCGTGTTGCCAAGCAAGCAGTTATGAAAGCAGGGCAATACGCTTATCGAGACAGACGTCAACGAAAGCGTCAGTTTAGAGCTTTATGGATTGCACGTATTAACGCTGCTGCACGTGAATGCGGATTATCCTACAGTGTATTCATGAATGGTTTGAAAAAAGCAAGTATTGAAATCGATAGAAAGATTTTGGCTGATCTGGCTGTATTTGATAAGCCTGCTTTTGGAAAAATTGTTGAACAGGCTAAAGCCAGTTTGGCTACTTAACTGATTGAGATCATGTGTGCAGGGAGGTTGGGTTGTGGCCCATACCTCCCTTTTTATTGTCAGGCTAAATTATTTACTGAGTATAAATTTGAGTTCAAACTTTCATGAGAGATTTAGATGAAATCCTAGGAGAGGCAACCCGCTTATTTAGTTCTATTCATGATGCAACAGAGCTGGAGCAGGTAAAAGCGCGTTATCTTGGCAAACAGGGTGAGTTGACTAATATGTTAAAAGGATTGGGTGATTTGCCCGAGGAACAACGTCCTGCGATGGGTTCGCGTATTAATCAGGCCAAAAATCAGTTAGAAACCCTACTAAATAACCGTCGGTCATCTCTTCAGGAAAAAAGACTTGAAGAGAGGCTGAAAGAGGAAGCGCTTGATGTTACTCTGCCAGGCAGAGGGCATGGTAAAGGTGGACTGCATCCTGTGACACAGACGTTGATGCGGATCGAATCACTCTTTCACTCTATCGGCTACGAAGTGGCTTCCGGTCCGGAAATTGAAACTGACTTTTATAATTTTACCGCGCTAAATATTCCTGAGAATCATCCTGCACGTGCAATGCATGATACGTTTTATATTGATAATGGAGACTTGCTACGTACGCATACTTCACCGGTTCAAATACGCTTTATGCTGGAAAATGAACCGCCTATAAAATTGATTGCACCAGGTCGTGTATATCGGTGTGATTCGGATGTAACACATACGCCGATGTTTCATCAGGTAGAAGGCTTGTGGATTGACGAGCAGGCAAACTTTGCTGCACTTAAAGGTGTACTGGAGAATTTCATGACACACTTTTTTGAGCGGAATGATTTGTCAGTGCGATTTAGGCCATCATTTTTCCCATTTACAGAACCATCTGCTGAAATGGATATCAGCTGTGTGAAATGTAATGGAAATGGGTGCCGTATTTGCAGTCACACCGGCTGGCTGGAAGTATTGGGGTGCGGCATGGTGCATCCTAACGTGCTTAAACATGTCAATATTGATCATGAACGGTATATTGGCTTTGCATTTGGTATGGGGGTTGAAAGGCTCACGATGCTGAGATATGGCGTCAGTGACTTACGGTTGTTTTTTGAGAATGATCTGCGGTTTTTGAAACAATTTAACTAATTTAACCTGAATATTTTAATTCTACGCTCTTATGAAATTTTCAGAAAACTGGCTGCGTATTTTTGTTAATCCAAGCTGTTCAAGCAATGATCTGGCACATATTTTAACTATGGCCGGTATAGAAGTCGAAAATGTCGAACCTGTTGCAGTGCCGTTTGAAAAAGTTGTTGTTGCCGAGGTGCTGAACGTAGAAAAACATCCTGATGCAGATCGTTTAAGCGTTTGTTTGGTAAATGCTGGTGAGTTGGCAGAAAACCCAATACAAATTGTTTGCGGTGCACCAAATGTTCAAGCTGGTATTAAAGTACCATGTGCATTAGTAGGTTCGCAGTTGTCGGATCTTACAATAGAAAAAACAAAATTGCGTGGCGTTGAATCATCAGGCATGCTTTGTTCTGCGCGTGAACTAGGTATCAGTGAGGACGCTGCTGGATTGCTTTTATTGCCTGATACAGCGCCAGTGGGTCAGGATTTTCGTAATTACTATGCATTGGATGACAACGTCATAACATTAAGCCTTACGCCGAACAGAGCGGATTGTCTGGGCGTTTATGGTGTTGCGCGTGAAATATCCGCGGTTACCAATACAGAACTCGTTCCCTTAAGGATTGAGCCTGTACAAGATGAAATAAAAGACCGGCTCGATATAAATATTCATGCACCAAAAGCATGTCCCTTATATTGTGGTCGGATTATGCGTGGCATTAATCCGGATGCGATAGCACCATTGTGGATGAAACAACGGCTGGAACGCAGTGGTTTGCGTTCAATTAATGCAGTGGTGGATATTACCAATTATGTGTTACTGGAAACCGGGCAACCGATGCATGCTTTTGATCTGGCGAAGCTTGATGGTCATGTTCATGTGCGTTACGCAAAGATTGGTGAAGCAATACAATTGCTTAACGAGAGCCGAGTAGAATTGACTTCCGATATGTTATTGATATCTGATGATCGTAAGCCACTGGCGCTCGCTGGTATTATGGGGAGTTCAAACAGCGGTGTTACAGAAGGAACGGTTGATATTTTTTTAGAATGCGCTTTTTTCAACCCAGATGTAATTTCAGGCAAATCTTTTCGTCTTGGGTTTAGTTCAGATTCTGCCTATCGATTTGAGCGGGGCGTGGACTTCGCTGCAACGCGCAATGTACTGGAGCATGCAGCGGCATTGATAAAGTCTATTTGTGGTGGAAAAGCAGGTCCAATAAATGAAGTAAGTCATCAGTTACCGCAGCGTCATTCGGTTTCAGTTCGAACCAACCGGGTACAACGGGTGTTAGGAATTACTCTAGATAAAGATCAGGTTTCTGGATATTTTACGCGTCAGCAGTTTGATTTCTTGGAAAATGACGGCGTGTTTACTGTTACACCGCCAAGTTATCGTTTTGATCTCGCTATTGAAGAAGACTTCATTGAAGAACTGGCCAGAATTCATGGTTACGATGAAATAGCTGCACAATTGCCGATGGCTGGATTGGCTATGCTGGCGGCACCTGAAACGCTACGTATGCCTGCACAGATAAAACAAATGCTTGTAATGCGCGATTATCAGGAAGTGGTTAATTATGCTTTTGTTGATAAAGACTGGGAAACTGATCTGGTTCAGAATAAAGATCCAATTGCTTTAAAGAACCCTATTGCAAGTCATTTAAATGTCATGCGCAGTAGTTTAATGGGGGGGCTTATAGCGAATCTACAGTTTAATTTAAATCGCAAGCAGGACCGGGTACGTTTATTTGAAGTGGGATGTTGTTTTGAAAGAAACTCTGCTGGTCATTGTCAGCAGATTGAAAAGCTGGCGGGACTGGGATATGGTGGTGTATATGCTGAGCAATGGGGAGAGTTATCACGCACGATAGATTTGTATGATGTAAAATCTGATATAGAAATATTATATCATCCGAAAGAAATTGATTTTCAAGCAATTTCGCATCCTGCTTTTCATCCGGGTAAATCTGCTCAGATTATGATGGGCGCCAAACCTGTAGGGTGGTTAGGTGAATTACATCCGCACTGGCAGAAAAATTATGACATTCCGAAGCCAGTGATATTGTTTGAATTGAGACTGGACAGCTTATTGTCCGTGCAATTAATGCAAGTAAGGGAAATGACCAAATTTCCACCTGTAAGGCGGGATATTGCTGTGGTTGTTGATAATCGGATTAATGTACAGTCAATCATATCCAGTTTATATGAAAAGAAGCCTGCTGTTGTAACCGAGATTGCATTGTTTGATATCTATCGTGGTAAGTCCGTTGGTGAAAATAAAAAAAGCCTGGCATTCAGAGTGATATTGCAGGATGCGGGAAAAACATTAACTGATGAAGATGCTGACATAATAATATCCAATTTACTTCAGGTTTTGGAAACAAAGTTCGACGCAATATTGAGAAACTGAAAATAGTATAATTTTGTAGCATAAAATCAGAGGACTAATTAAGTATAAAGTCAGTAATAATTAATCATTTTAATTGTAATTGGTATAATATGAAAAATGGCCTATGGTGTTGTGTTAAAAGAACAAGCTGAAATAACAAATGACGTAGGGCTTGGATAAAAAATCAATCTCAATAATTGTAAGTCATAGTAAGCACTATCATTATAAAAAATAAAAATTTTAACCTAATAACTATGCGGAGAATAATATGGCTCTTACAAAAGCTGAACTAGCTGATTTGTTATTTGAAAATGTTGGACTAAATAAACGTGAGGCCAAAGATATGGTAGAGTCTTTTTACGAAGAAGTGCGGGCAGCACTTGAAAAGGGAGATGGTGTGAAGCTGTCGGGCTTTGGGAATTTTCATTTGCGAACAAAGCCGCAGCGTCCAGGCAGGAACCCTAAAACAGGAGAGGAAATACCGATAACCGCCCGGCGTGTTGTCACGTTTCACGCCAGTCAAAAACTAAAAAACATGGTTGAACAGAACTACCATGGAAAACAAGAAGATAAATAATAGCTTTCCGCCAATTCCAGCAAAACGCTATTTTACAATTGGTGAAGTGGGTATATTGTGCGGCGTCAAGCCGCATGTATTGCGTTATTGGGAGCAAGAATTCACTCAGTTGAGGCCGGTTAAGCGTCGCGGTAACCGCCGCTATTATCAACATCAGGAAGTTTTATTAATCCGGAGAATCCGAGAACTCCTTTATGATCAGGGATTCACAATTAATGGCGCCCGGAACCGTCTTGAACAAAACGAAGTGCATTCGTGGCCTTTTCAAGAAACAAAAGAAGGTGCAACATCGCAGTCTTCAGTTGACGTGAATTATGTTCGACGCGAAATTAAAAGTATCCTGTCTATTCTGCATTCCTCTTCATAATAGTTATTGAATCTATTGTTTTTTATGTCTGGCTTGTTTGCTATAATCTCCAGTTGGCGGGGCGTAGCGCAGCCTGGTAGCGTACTTGCATGGGGTGCAAGTGGTCGGAGGTTCAAATCCTCTCGCCCCGACCATGATACATACTACTGGATTTAAACGAATTCACATGGTTTACTTTATTATAAGACCATATGATCTTTCTGTTTTTGACTGATTCAGAGCACTTTTGAGACTATTTTTAACTATTACATTTTTTTGATGCGTATTTTTTGTGTTTCCGATCTTGTTAACTTGATAGTATTTTAGCAAATGCGCATTTTACTTAGTAATGATGATGGTTATTTTGCGCCGGGTCTTGCGTGCCTAGCCGAAGCATTGGCAAGTGTTGCCGAAATTATTGTCGTAGCGCCTGAGCGCGACAGAAGCGGCTCAAGTAATTCCTTAACGCTTGATCGTCCGTTGAGTCTTCACCGTTCACACAATGGTTTTTATTATGTGAACGGGACACCAACTGATTGTGTACATCTGGCTGTAACAGGTATGCTTGATGTATTACCGGATATGGTTGTTTCGGGCATCAATCATGGCGCGAATATGGGCGATGATACTATTTATTCAGGAACAGTAGCTGCTGCAACAGAAGGGTTCTTGTTAGGTGTGCCTTCCTTGGCGGTATCTTTGGCCAGTGCATCGAACGGATGCTACGTATCAGCAGCACGTGTGGCGGTTGACATCGTTAAACGCTTCAGTAGAAATAAATCAAAAATTCCTATTTTGCTGAATATTAATGTACCTGATGTTGAGTATGCGCAGATAGAAGGTTTTCGCGTAACTCGACTGGGTCGCAGGCACAAGGCTGAACCAGTGATAAAATCCTCAAGTCCGCGCGGCGATACAGTATATTGGGTGGGTGCAGCTGGAGCCGCGCAAGACGCAGGAGAAGGAACGGATTTTCATGCCGTGCAAATTAACCATGTTTCGATTACGCCATTACAAATCGATTTGACACGGTTTGATCAAATGGAATTTGTTGCCAAATGGCTGAAAGAATAGCATCTTGAAATTCTAGCTGAGCAATGAATGTCTCTAGCACCTGCAGGTATTTAAGTAAGTTTGAAGTCGCATTAATGTTAAAAGTGGTCATGAATTGAATGGATAGTAACCTGTGAGTACTCATGTTTCAGGAATAGGCATGACTTCGCAGCGCACACGCATGCGAATGATTGAACGATTGCGTGATCAAGGAATAGCTGATGAAGTTGTTTTGTCGGTTATGAACACTATTCCGCGTCATCTTTTTATTGAGGAAGCATTGGCAAGCCGTGCCTATGAGGATGTTTCTCTGCCTATCAATTTCGGACAAACTATTTCCAGTCCTTGGATTGTTGCTCGTATGAGCGAATTATTACGTGTCAATTCGAATCTGGACAAAGTTCTGGAAATCGGTACAGGTTGCGGATACCAAACCGCTATACTGGCAAAACTGGTGCGTCAGGTTTACTCAATTGAGCGCATTGGTCCGTTATTGACACGCACACGTATTCGTTTGCATAAATTACAAATTAGAAACATTTTTTTAAAACATGCGGATGGTATGCTTGGTTTGCCTGAAGCAGGTCCATTTGACGGTATTATTATGACTGCAGTGACCGCACATATTCCACCCGTTTTGCTAAATCAACTGGCTTTAGGTGGGAGAATAGTGTTCCCTAAAGGGAGTCGCAAACAAAACTTGTGTATGATTGAAAGAAATACACAGGGATATATTGAAACCGTATTGGAAGAAGTAAATTTTGTACCCATACTATCTGGCGTCATAAAAAAATAGTAATGCCGAGAAAATCGCAATGAATAATGATCAAATACAATTGAAAACATTTGTTGGTATCAGAAAAACAGCACCGAGTACTTTCTGGTTATTTGTTTTTTTATTTCTACTCATTGGCTGTGAGACAACCAAAGGTCCAGCTCCAGTGGTTGAGCGTACGGTGTCGCCTGAGAAAGCGCCAGATGTTTCAGACAAAAAGCAAATTGACCAATTTTATATCATTCAAAAAGGTGATACATTTTATAGCATTGCACTCAATCATGGTATTGATCAGCAAGAACTGGCTGAATGGAACAATATTACCGATCCGGCGACAATCAAGCCTGGCCAACGAATTAATCTGTCAGTACCTTCAAAAGAAGCTGAGCCAGCACTGTTTGCCGTGCCGCAACATACGGTAATGCCGGTTGTTGATCCTGCATTGGATTTAGCGGATGGTGCGCCAGGTTCTGCGGTAAGTTCAACGCAGGATTTCGCGATGCAGAAGGTTAAAACATATCCTAAAGCATTGAAATTGCCATATTCTGAACAGAATGTGGCGCGATTACAATATTCGGTCAACCCGGCTTTTAATAAGCAGCATACTGATTATTCAGCTGCTACCGGATCGGGTACTCGTATTGAAGATGCGCCAAAACCTGAGCTAGGCACGGAAGTTTCTTCAGATGCATCTACAGCAGAGGCAGAGTGGATATGGCCTACAACGGGAAAGTTATTGTCTGTTTTCTCAAGTAATTCAAAAGGGGTGAAAATATCCGGACAATCAGGCCAATCAGTCTTGGCAACTGCCGCAGGTGAAGTTGTTTATAGTGGAAATGGTTTGCGTGGATACGGCAATCTCATTATTATTAAGCACGATGATGCGCTCCTCAGCGCTTATGCGCATAACAGTAAATTGCTCGTAAAAGAAGGAGAAGCTGTCGTACAAGGCCAGAAGATAGCGGAGATGGGTGATACGGATACCGACATTCCTCAACTACATTTTGAAATCAGGAGGCATGGTAAACCGGTAGATCCACTGAAATTTTTACCTGCAGATCCGGGTTGAATGTGCGCCGAGGTTTATACGGCAATTCCGTTTTATTTCTAATGCGCCGTCATACCAGTAATTGAATAATAGATAGCGATCGAGTGACGCGGATTCAAGTAATAACTGCTTACGCATTTTGAGGCAAACCCCTTTATACTGTCTATATGCTTGCTGTCATGTCTCAGTTGGCCGTCCATCTCAAGTCTTCCAAGCAACTTGCCGTCGTGCTCATCGTAATGCATTGTGCGGCTGCTTTAATATTATGGTTCTTGACGGTATCAATTAGTGTTAAGCTGATTGGCTTGTTGCTATTGGTTGTCAGCTTGTACTTCTACTTAAGTCATACTGTGCGGTTGAGTCTCGCGCATTCTGCCGTGTTATTAAAATTTCCTGATAAAACCGGTTGTGAACTAAATACAACCAGTGGCCGGGTCATAAATTGTACCGTTCTAGGCTCAACCTTTGTATCATCTTACTTAACGGTGTTAATTTTGCAGCCGGAGCATTGTTGGTTCACACGTAGTGTGATTATTATGTCCGATGCCGTTGATGCTGAAGAGTTTAGGCAGTTAAGAGTGTTATTGCGTTGGCAATGGAAACAAACTTCTGAGTGAGGCGCATGAAATAACCACAGGATTATTTCATGCGGGAGGGATTAAAAATTTTTATGCCTGATTAAAAAGGATAGGAGTGTCTAACGCATTTGCCATGCAGTGTAAGTTGTTTCACGATCAAAATTATCCCAGATATAGTTGGGTTTAACAATCGGCGTAGTCGGTATCAAAAATGTTGCTATGTCAAGTGCGCCGGTAACGCTGCGTCCGACAGTGTGAAACAGACCGGTGAAAAAGCCGGCTGTCATGCCATAAGTAGCGCCATGTCTACGACCGGTTATGATCATGGTTTTTGGAATTTCTACAACACCAGTAACTGCATTGGCAATGCCGTTGCCCAGTTTTTCGCCCACTTTTGTCGGATAGTTATGTGCTAGCGCCACATTAGGCAAGAGCAACAATGTGACTAGAATGATCAATATTTGGATTGTTTTTTTCATGGATTAACCTTTTAGATTTATGGGGATTGTTTCTATGATGACATCATATCGATTATACACTTAAGTGAAGCTATGCTAATAATGCAAAAGCCTCGTTAATTTTTCCCGTTGCTATCATTCCAAAAATTCTGATTGCTCAGTCGGGTTTTTGTTTCAAGAAACGCATGATTCGATTAACCTCCGAACTGATTTGATGCGATGGGTAGTCTTGTTTTTCCAATTCGAATTCGATTATCTGAGCCATTTCCATAGTTAAAATATCTAATGTAATTTTGTCTTTATTTTGCAGTGCTTTCTGATACTCTTTCTGGAATCGATTAATAGCATTCAACATTCTGGCGTTGTTTTGATCGTTCGGCAAAATAGTTTCAAGCTCATATCTTAAATTGCTGGATATATCTAAATCTGCTTGAGTGGTTTCCGCTTGCATGGGTTCGGGTGGTAAAAGTTTGTGCGTATAAATTGATACCATGATAAGTGCTATACCCGATGAAATAGTAGTAAATACAAAGCGCCATAAACGATATTCTTTGCCAAAAAATTTGATTGTCTTGGTTCTTTTGATACTGAGTCTAGCGAGTACAGTTATTCCAACAATAAATGAAACAGCGCCGAATGTCATTATGATCGGTACAATTGGATTCACGGTTTTTGCTCCCTGAATATTATATTTATAGTGAAAATTGTGTAAGTAAGTTAAGAATTGAGATGCGTTAAATCCACATGTTTTTTTATCTATATGGTCAAATTGCGGATGTATATCAATGTTGTATTTTAGCTTAAAACCATACTTAAGAAAGTGCTGATTAGAATTGCTTATGCAAAAAGATAGTTACCAAATAGTTGCGGTGCCTGAAAGTATCCTGCAGCTTGCTTGCATGATTTGTCTCGATTTTTTGTCCTGTGGCCTTTTTTTGCTTGATATAGATTAAGCAGCGCTACTTCAGGATACGTGAATTATTTGAGAAATAGAAGAGTTCCAGGTTTGCTTGAAAATGCTTTAAAAAATTCAAGCAATTCCTGGATTAACTTATTGTGGCGGTGCAGGTGGTGGATTTCCTGGTGGCGGTGGTGGCGGTGTAAAACCAGGGGAAGAAGGTAAAATTCTGGCTGGTTTTTGGTTGGTTGTGGCTTGGTCGTCGCTCGTAATTCTGCCGGATACAGGCACACGGTGGCCTTTTGCATACATACATTGAATATAACTGACGTCATAACGGTACTGGCTTTCGTAGCCGGATGTTCTGGAAGCGCTTGAGCCTGCTAAACTGCCCGCCAATAGGCCAGCGCCGGCACCTATGGCGGCACCCTCACCGCCGCCAAACGCAGCGCCAGCAGCGGCGCCAAGTCCTGTGCCAACAGCGGCGCTTTCAACGCCGCTGGATATAGATGCATTTTTTGGTGTCGTGCCCCCCACTTGCTGATAAGCGTAGCGCCTGCAATCATAATCATCATGGCGAAACTGCTCGAAGTTTTTACTGGAGCCCGGCAGAACCATGACACTGGGGCCTGTTGGTAAACTGACACAAGCAGCCAGAATGGCAGTTAATAGTGGCAGGGACAATAGGCGTGATTTTGATATTTTAAACATATTATACCTCGTGATATTTATTGTGCAGGCGGGTGAGGACTTACGCGCATCCAGCCGGCGGGACATTGTTTAACATATGGATAATAACCTTCCGGATCTTGGCAGTAGTACCAGTCATTGGTTTGTGGCTGAGCTGCGGCAGGCGCTTCTTGTTGTTGAATGTATACGGGTGGTGTCGGTGGCACGATTACTGGTGGTGCTATAGGGGCCACAACAGGCGGGTAATTATAAAAAGGTGGATAGAAAAAAGGATCGTAGAAAGGATCGTAATAGTTGTATCCATAGTAACCCGGGTAGCCCAAGTGTATTCCAAAATTAAACCTGTCGATTCGTCCACCATGCGCAGATGCTAGATTAGGGATACCGATAGTGGGCAGCACAATTATCAGATAGATTAAAATTGATTTTTTCATACATGTATCCCGATGCGAAGCGTAACAAAAGCTCCCATAGTATTATTTAAAAGATATAAAGATTTCTGCTTTGTGTCCCCTACTTTAGAGAATCTTAAAACAAACCTTGTTTTTGTACAATGAGGTCATGCCGGTCAGCAATCAATATCGAGAGGGAGGCGGATAACCTGGTGGCGGTGGCGGAGTCGAAACTCTATTGCTATGATTATATGGGTTAGTATTATTTATGATGTTCCCAGAGAGCGGAACATTATGGCCTTTTGCATACATGCATTGTATATACCCGTTGTCGTAGCGCTCTTGACCGATATGTCCGGATGCTCTGGCTGTTCCTGAACCGGAAAGTCCACCAGCCAACAGACCTGTGCCGGCGCCGATGGCTGCGCCTTCACCACCGCCGATTGCTAGGCCCGCTATTGCGCCAAGCCCAGCACCTATTGCCGCACTGTTTAATCCGCTACTGACCGCGGCGCCTTTAGCTGTTGTTCCACCTGTTTGTTCATGGGCATATTGCCTGCATTCATAATCATCATAACGAAACTGATCAAAATTTTTGCCCGCGCCCGGTAAAACCATAACACTGGGACCGGTAGGCATGTTGACGCAAGCTGTAAGAACCAACAAAACGGATAGCAAAGCTGATTTTCGTAGTCCGGATATCATTATTTTCTCACTTTTGCTTCAGTATTATTGCGGTGTTGGCTGAGGCGCTACTTGAAGCCATCCTTCGGGGCATTGTTTTACATACGGATAATAGCCTTCCGGATTGCGGCAGTAATGCCAGTAATTGGTCTGTGGCTGAGTGGATGCCGTTACAGGCGCTTCTCGTTGAATATAGACAGGTGGCGTTCTGGGAACAATCACTGGCGATGGGTAGGCATATGCGCGCGGATAATAGTAAGGGCTGCGGTATCCATAGCGATAAGGATAGCCGTAAAATCCCGAACCATAATACCCGGGACCATAAAATCCACCAAAGTTAAATCCGAAGTTAAATCGATTATGACGATGTCCGAAATGACGATGACCGCCGCCAAAGTGACGATGCCCACCCCCAAAATGGCTGCGTCCGCCGCCGCCTCTAAAGTGTCCGCCTCCACCGCCGATACTGCTTCCGCCACCACCACCGCCACGTGCCCATACCGAACTGTGCGCGGCAAAAACGACTAAGGCCAAGATCAATAATATTCCTGTTAATTTTTTCATGTTTATCCTCTATCTGAGGTTATGTGGCGCATTTTTGCTTATCCTTTAATTTTTGCGCACTTCTACAAATTAATGATTCAATTGTAAGGTGTTCAACCTGAATAAAAACTGAACGAAGTTTTCAATCTGCCCAAGTACACCGAAAGCAGGTATCATATTAGCGTAAAATCGCCGTCGATAGTTTTTACCAGTACCGGTAACTATTTATTTTATTTTTTATTTTTTTAGGAGAAATTTAATATGTCGCAGAAATACCCGGTTATTGCTGTTACCGGATCATCTGGCGCAGGCACATCAACGGTTAAAAATAGCTTTGAACATATTTTCAGACGTGAAAATTTAAAGGCAGTTGTCGTTGAAGGTGATAGTTTTCATCGCTATGATCGTGAGGCCATGAAACAGGCAGTTGCGGAATCAGAAAAAGATGGCGGCCGCGCTATCAGTCATTTTGGCCCTGAAGCAAATGAATTTGAAAAACTGGAAACGTTATTCAGAGAATATGGTGACAGTGGCTCAGGCCAGACCCGCTTGTATTTGCATAATGAGGAGGAAGCAGCACCCTGGAATCAGAAACCAGGTACTTTTACACCATGGTCACCGATTCCATCCGGATCTGATTTGCTTTTTTATGAGGGATTGCATGGCGGTGTTAAGAGCGACACCGCCGATGTTGCAAAATATGTAGATTTATTGGTCGGCGTGGTACCGATTGTCAATTTGGAATGGATACAGAAAATTTTTCGTGATACCAGTGCGCGTGGGTATTCTGCTGAAGCTGTTACACATACTATTTTGCGGCGTATGCATGATTATGTACATTACATAACTCCGCAGTTTTCCCGTACACATATCAATTTTCAGCGAGTACCGACAGTAGATACTTCCAATCCATTCATAGCACGGGAAATTCCGACACTCGATGAAAGCATGGTCGTAATTCGTTTCAGAAACCCAAGAAATGTGGATTTTACTAATTTGTTGGCTATGATTCATGACTCCTTCATGTCTCGCCGGAATACAATTGTCGTTCCGGGCGGGAAAATGGGCATGGCGATCGAATTAATATTGTCGCCGCTGATATTGGAAATTGTTGCTAAAAGCAGAGCTTAGCTACAATCAATTTATAATGATTAATTCATGAGTCAGGTTTAAGTGGCTACCGGTATTATTGTCATCGGGTCTGATTCAGAATTAATCAATATCTTTCACATCGAAATCAAAAGTTGTATTGAGTTTCTGAACCTGCAATCGACAATGGTTCTACAGCATCTGGCGCCAAAACTTCAATTTGAAGTTGTTCATTTTACCGATCTTGGATTCAATTTAGAGTGAAGCCTTTCATGTCTTCTTCGTTGCTCGCAGATCTGAATACCCAACAACTAGAGGCGATTACACTGCCGCATCAATCTGTACTCGTATTGGCGGGTGCCGGTAGCGGCAAAACACGTGTATTGACCACGCGCATTGCCTATTTGATACAGTCAGGCCAGGTCAGTCCTTTTAGTATTCTGGCAGTTACTTTTACCAATAAGGCTGCCAAAGAAATGCTGACGCGTATTCATGCCATGCTGCCAGTCAATACGCGTGGTATGTGGGTAGGTACATTCCACGGATTATGTCATCGTTTGCTGCGTGCGCATTATCAGGAAGCCGGATTACCGCAGACATTCCAGATTCTTGATATGGCCGATCAATTGGCCATGATCAAACGTATTTTGAAAAGTCTATCGGTCGATGACAAACGGTTTCCGCCAAGACAGGTGCAATGGTTTATCAATAATGCGAAAGAATCCGGCCAGCGTGCGATTGATGTAATTGTCGATGATCCATTTTCACGTCACTTGCTGGAATTTTATCTGGCTTATGAACAGCAATGTAATCGGGAAGGTGTGGTGGATTTTGCCGAGTTATTGTTGCGCAGTTATGAACTGCTCAGTCGAAATGAAATACTGCGTGATCACTACCGCGAGCGTTTTGATTATATCCTGGTGGATGAATTTCAGGATACGAACCGCTTGCAGTATAACTGGCTTAAGCTGTTGGCAGGTGTAGGCACCAAGCATGCTGCAGCCGTGTTTGTCGTCGGTGATGATGATCAGAGTATCTATGCATTCCGGGGAGCGGATACCGGTAATATGAAGGAATTTGAACGCGATTTTGGCATATCCAAAGTGGTCAAGCTGGAACAGAACTACCGCTCGCATGGGAATATACTGGATGCCGCCAATGCACTGATCGAAAACAATACCGAACGCCTGGGAAAAAATTTGTGGACAGCAGAGGGTATGGGTGAACCGCTGCGTGTTTATCATGCATTCAATGATTTTGATGAGGCCAGTTTTATCGTTGATGAAATCAGGGCATTGCATGCAGATGGTGTTTCGTTATCACAAATTGCGTTATTATATCGCGCCAATGCACAGTCCAGAGTGCTGGAGCACAGCCTCTTCAATGCGGCAATGCCGTATCGTGTATATGGCGGTATGCGTTTTTTTGAACGTATGGAAATCAAGCATGCACTGGCTTATTTGCGTTTGATTGCCAACCCTGAAGATGATAATGCACTGCTGCGCGTGATTAATTTTCCTGCACGGGGTATCGGTGCACGCAGTCTGGAGCAATTACAGGATGAAGCGCGTCAACAAAATAGTAGCTTGTGGGCAGCCGCCCTTCACCGATGTGATGGGGCTGCAGCAGCTGTCGAAGGCGGCGCGAAAAATAAAAGAGGTGTGGCTGGATTTGTCGGATTGATTCAAGTTATACGCCAAGGTTGGGAAAATTTACCGCTGGCGCAA
>DOOY01000078.1 GCA_003514765.1 Nitrosomonas sp.
ATGGCACGCTTCATCACGCTATTATTGGGCATCATGGTGCAGCTAAAGTCTATATGCAACCCGCTTCAGAGGGTACGGGCATTATTGCAGGTGGTCCTATGCGTGCAGTATTTGAAGTAATGGGTGTTCATAATATCTTGGCTAAATGTATCGGGTCGACGAACCCCTATAATATTGTACGCGCAACTATCGATGGTCTTAGCAAAATAAAAACTCCTGCTATGATAGCTTCCAAAAGAAATAAAACAATTGAAGAGATAACAGGGAACTAAGCAATGTCTTCTGGCAATGTATTGAGAATAACATTAATAAAAAGCTTGATTGGGACAAAACGTACGCATAGAAAAAATGTGATCGGTTTGGGTCTTAAAAAAATAAATAGCAGAGCTGAGTTGCCTAATAACCCTGCTATTAGAGGTATGATTAATAAGATTTCATACCTACTCAAAATCGAGGATTAAATTGAAACTTAATTGCGTTAAACCTGCTATAGGTGCTTTTATAGCCAAAAAAAGAGTTGGAAGAGGTATAGGATGTGGTTTTGGTAAAACTTGCGGCAGAGGCCATAAAGGGCAAAAATCAAGAGCCGGGGGTTTCCACAAAGTTGGATTTGAGGGTGGACAGATGCCTCTGTATAGGCGGCTTCCTAAGAGGGGTTTTAAGGTTTTTGGTAGAGTTAAATGCGTGCAGGTCAAACTAAGCACAATTGCATCATTGGAGGCATCAATGATTGATATTGATGTATTAAGTAGACTTGGCATTGTAAAGAGCGTGACTTCGCGCGTTAAGATAATTAACGATAGTTATGTTTTATCCAAACCTCTTGAAATTAAAAATATAAGGGTATCGAAAAGTTGCAAATTAGCAATTGAGAGCGCTGGTGGTTTATTAATGAATACACTTGCTGAATAGCCATGTCTCGCCAACCTAAAGCTGCGGCAACTGGTAAGTTGCATGATCTTAAGAAGCGTTTGTGGTTTCTTTTGCTGGCATTGATAGTATATCGAATTGGCGCACATGTTCCCGTTCCTGGTATCGATCCGATTATCCTAAAGGATTTGTTTGAATCGCAGGAGAGTGGCATACTGGGAATGTTTAATATGTTTTCAGGTGGCGCGTTATCTCGTTTTTCTATTTTCGCTCTTGGCATAATGCCGTACATTTCAGCTTCGATTATTATGCAGCTTGGTACGGTTGCTGTACCGTCGCTGGAAGCCCTAAAAAAGGAGGGTGAGTCTGGTCGTCGAAAAATTACGCAATACACGCGATATGGTACCTTGTTATTAGCTACAGTACAAAGTTATGGAATTGCTATTGCGTTGCAATCGCAAGTAGGTTTAGTTATACAGCCTGGATTAACTTTCCTGATTACTACAATTGTTACTCTAGTAACTGGGACGATTTTCTTGATGTGGCTTGGTGAGCAAATTACTGAACGGGGCATAGGAAACGGAATTTCATTAATTATTTTCGCGGGAATTGCAGCTGGTTTGCCCAGCGCCGTAGGCGGAACCTTGGAACTTGTAAATACCGGTTCAATGCACTTTTTGGTTGCTATTTTGATTTTTATTGGCGCCTTGTTGGTTACTACTTTTGTTGTATTCGTTGAGCGCGGTCAGCGTAAGATATTGGTTAATTATGCTAAGCGCCAGGTTGGCAAACAAGTTGTTGGCGGCCAGACTTCGCATCTACCATTGAAATTGAATATGGCTGGGGTAATTCCTCCTATTTTTGCGTCGAGTTTAATTTTATTTCCGGCTACTTTAGCGGGATGGTTTTCTGACGATGGCTCTTTTTTCTGGTTGAAAGATTTTAGTGCTGCGCTCTCGCCGGGGCAACCTTTGTATGTTAGTTTTTATGCGGGTTTGATTATTTTCTTTTGTTTTTTTTATACGGCACTCGTATTTAACCCTAGAGAAACATCGGATAATTTGAAAAAAAGTGGAGCTTTTATTCCCGGTATTAGACCAGGGGATCAAACTGCTAGGCATATTGAGCGTATAATGCTTCGATTAACACTTATTGGTTCTATTTATGTTACGGTTGTATGCCTGTTGCCTGAGTTCATGATTCTAAAATGGAACGTACCATTTTATTTTGGTGGAACTTCTTTGCTAATTATAGTCGTGGTTACTATGGATTTTATGGCTCAAGTACAATCACATGTGATGTCAAGTCAATATGATAGTTTGCTTAAGAAAGCTAATTTTAAAGCTGGTGTAGGAACTAGATAAGCGTATTATGGCTAAAGAAGAGACTATTCAGATGCAGGGAGAAGTATTAGAGACTTTGCCTAATGCGACTTTTAAAATAAAATTAGAAAATGATCATATCGTTCTGGGTCACATTTCAGGAAAAATGCGCATGAACTATATTAGAATTCTTCCTGGTGATAAAGTTACTGTTGATATGACCCCTTATGACTTGACTCGAGCGCGTATTACATTTAGAACAAAATAATGAAGTAAATGCCGACTAGAGATAATTAGATTTGTAAATAACAGTTTTTATGGAGGTTCTTTTGAGAGTAAGAGCATCAGTAAAAAAACTTTGCAGAAACTGCAAAGTTATTAAACGACATAAAGTGGTTCGTGTAATTTGTTCGGACAAGCGGCACAAGCAGCGTCAGGGCTAGGTTATTTTTATTTTTACAGGGTACATTTGAATGGCTCGAATTGCTGGTGTTAATGTTCCAGATAATAAACATATAAATATTGCTTTAACTGCAATATATGGAATCGGACTTTCTTCTTCACAAAAAATTTGCTCAGCATTGGATATTATTCCTTCAACTAAAACGAAGGATATTCAAGATCATAAGCTTGATCAGTTGCGTGAGTACATGAGTCAGCTTGTCTTAGAAGGAGACCTTCGTCGAGAAACGACCATGAACATCAAGAGATTGATTGATCTTGGTTCATATCGTGGATTACGTCATCGTAAAGGTCTTCCTGTACGCGGTCAGAGAACCAAGACTAATGCTAGAACAAGAAAAGGACCGCGCAAAGCTGTGCGTGCTCGTTAATAATTCCCAACTGATTATTTAAGAAAACTAGGATACGCTATTAATGGTTAAATCTGTTTCCAAAAGCAAAAAAAAGATAAAAAAGAATGTGGTTGAAGGGATTGCGCACATTCATGCTTCTTTTAACAATACTATTGTAACGATATCAGATCGCCAAGGGAATGCACTTTCCTGGGCTACTTCCGGCGGAGTCGGTTTTAAAGGGTCGCGCAAAAGTACTCCTTTTGCAGCCCAAGTTGCGGCTGAGCAAGCAGGAAAGATCGCTATGGACTGTGGAGTCAAAAACCTTGAGGTTCATGTTAAGGGACCTGGGCCAGGCCGGGATTCAGCAGTAAGAGCGTTGAACGCATCTGGTTTCAAAATTATAAGTATTACGGATGTAACGCCGATACCGCACAATGGTTGCAGGCCACCGAAAAAACGTCGAATTTAAGGAATTGTTATGGCGAGAAATTTAACCCCAAAATGTAGGCAATGTAGGCGAGAAGGTGAGAAATTATTCCTTAAAGGCGAAAAATGTTTTAGCGACAAATGTGCAATAGAGCGCCGAAATTATCCGCCTGGACAGCATGGCCAGAAAAAGTCAAGGCAATCTGATTACGCTGTTCAGCTTAGAGAAAAACAGAAAATACGTAGAATTTATGGTTTACTTGAACGCCAATTTAGAAGAGCTTATCATCAAGCTGATCGGCACAAGGGCGTCACCGGTGAAAATCTACTTCAAATTTTGGAAAGTCGTTTAGATAATGTCGCTTTTAATATGGGCTTTGGAGCTTCTAGGGCTGAATCAAGGCAAGTTGTAAAACATAATGCGATTTTAGTAAATGGAGTTAAAGTTAATATTCCTTCTTTCCAGGTTTCGCCTGGAGATAAAATCCAGGTGGCCGATCATGCAAAAAATCACCTGAGAATAAAGGCATCTACTGAGATTGCAAAACGTAGGAACTACCCCGTATGGATGGATGTTGATAGCCAAAATTTATCTGGGATATATAAAAGCAGGCCTGATCGTAGTGATCTATCTTCGACGATTAATGAATCTCTAGTAGTAGAACTTTATTCTAAATAACATGCAGTTCTTTGGTTATATTTATGTCATCTATAAGTTTTCTTACACCCAGAATAGTAGAAGTTAATAGTATTTCACCTATTCATGCCAAAGTTGTTATGGAACCCTTTGAAAGGGGGTTCGGTTATACTCTGGGGAATGCACTTCGACGCGTGCTTTTATCTTCGGTACCTGGCTGCTCGCCGACCAAGGTTAAAATTACTGGTGTTGTTCATGAATATTCTACCTTGGATGGTATTCAAGAAGATGTTGTTGACCTTATCCTAAATATCAAGGGTATAGTAATTAAACTTCATAATAACCAGTCACATTCGATCTTAACCTTAAGAAAAAATACATCCGGGGTCGTAGTTGCGGGAGATATAGAGTCTTCTCACGATGTCGAAATTATTAATCCGGATCATGTGATTGCGCATATTACTAGCGGCGGCACGCTTGATTTGCAGATAACTGTTGAGAAAGGTAGGGGATATTCTCCTGCTAGTATGAGACCTAATTTGGATTCCGGTGCGTCTATTGGTGAGATTCTTTTAGATGCATCTTTTAGCCCAGTGAGGCGGGTAAGTTTTAATATTGAAAATGCTCGTGTTGAACAACGCACTGATCTGGATAAATTAATTATTGATATTGAGACTGATGGTTCTGTAGACCCTGAAGAAGCGATTCGTTTTGGTGCGCGCGTGTTGGTTGATCAATTTTCTTTTTTTACAGACCTTGAGAGCACTCCTCTTCCTAAGGAAATCCCTAGGTCTCCTGCTATTGATCCTGTTTTGTTAAAGCCTGTTGATGATTTAGAGTTAACCGTGCGCTCAGCTAATTGCCTTAAGGTCGAAAATATTTTTTACATAGGTGATCTTATCCAGCGAACTGAAGCCGAGCTTTTACGGACACCTAATTTGGGCAGAAAATCCTTGAATGAAATCAAGGAAGTTCTTGCAACAAGAGATCTATCCCTAGGTATGAAATTAGATAATTGGCCCCCAGCTAATCTCGAAAATTATGTAAAGGAAACTGGTAATGCGACATCGTAATGGGTTACGTAAGCTTAATAGGACCTCAAGTCATCGTTTGGCGATGTTACGTAATATGACTAATTCCTTATTACTTCACGAGACTATAATAACTACACTTCCTAAAGCAAAGGAGTTAAGAAGAGTTGTTGAGCCTGTTATCACTCTTGGAAAAACCCCTTCGGTTGCTAATAAACGACTTGCCTTTAATAGATTGCGTGATAGGGATATGGTTGTTAAGGTTTTTTCTGAGTTTGCGGAGCGATATGCGGCCAGAAATGGTGGTTATTTAAGAATTCTGAGAAATGGCTTCAGAAAAGGTGATAATGCCCCAATGGCTCTTGTAGAATTACTTGATCAGCCAGATAAAAAGATGAGTTCTATTCAAGATGCTTCCGATAGTACGGACTGAGGCTAAGCGGGGCTTATAGCACTAGTATACTAGGCGATAATTCCCTGCTGATATGTAAATTTTTGCTTTATAAGTTTTATTTATTGGTACGATGTACTAATAAAGTACATATTCGGCAGCACGGGGGTCACTAGCTTTTTTTAATTTATCAGTGGCTTTATCAAAAATTATCAGTTGCATGTTCCCCCACTTACGATTAGCCTCAGTAACCTCATGTCCTTTTTCTTTTAAAGCATTGACCCAATTTTTATTAAACCCATCAGCTTCAATTAGCACTTCATCAGGAAGGTATTGATGATGGTAGCGTGGATTTGATATTAATGATGTTATCTCTGTCTGTTGTTTATCAATAAAACTTATAATTATCAGCAGCATGCTGCTGATAATGCGCGCCCCTCCTGGTGTTCCTCCTATTAAAATACTGTGATTGTTTTCGACGAAGATCGGTGACATGCTTGATAAAGGTCGTTTACCCGGCTTGATCGTGTTTGCTAAACTCCCGCGCAATCCATAAATATTCGACGCATTCAATGCAGTTGTGAAATCATCCATTTCACTATTAACCAGAATGCCTGTATTCCCTGCTACAAGACCAGAGCCGAAGAAAGTATTGATGCTTAAGGTGGTAGCTACGCGGTTGCCTTCGCTATCCATGATCGAAAAATGACTTGTATTCTCTCCTTCTTGTACCATATCTAAATTTTGTTGAGTTTTTGGAGTTAATGAGCGCAATCTAAATTGAGACTGTGTATCGTCTCTACATGCCAGCTCGTTGGGTTGTAGCTGTGATTGCGATGCTTCATCTAAATTAATTGTCGTTGCCCGTCTAGCAGCGTAAGCCTTGCTGCTGAATTTCTCGATATCTACAATTACGAAATCCGTATCCCCAAAACAGTTGGTTCTATCTTCATATGCTCGTCGCATCGATTCGATGATGAGATGAGCTTGTTCAATATCATTCTTTTCTTTCAAATCGAATTGTTCCAGAATATTGAGCGCTTGTGCCAGCGTTAATCCTCCTGTCGATGGCAGGCCTGCCGTTGTAATTTTAGCGTCTCGATACTGTATGTATGTTGGAGGTCGTTCGATAACTCGGTATTTCTCTAAATCTGCCTGTGTCCAAATCCCATTATTTGCATTGATTGAACGTATTAAATCGGTTGCAATCATTCCACGATAAAATCCTGACTCGCCATGTTTTCCTAATTTTGCTAGCGTCTTGGCAAGTTCCCGCTGGTAAAAGCGTTCTCCTTTTGCGGGAATCCGCCCATCTGGAGTAAAGATTCTGGCGCTAGCACTAAAGTGAGAAAGCTTTTGTTGGTGATTTGCAATGGCGTTAACGAGACGTGAATCGGCAATAAACCCTTTCCGTGCTAATCGAATTGCAGGTATTAGGTTGCGCATGAGGGAATTATTCCCATATTTCCTGGTAACATGCGCCAGTGCTGCAGGTGTACCTGGGATGGCAGCAGCCAACCCGCCTGTTAAGGAGGCATGAGGGATTAGGTTTCCATTATCATCAAGATACAAGGCCTCATGAGCGTTTTCGGGTGCGGTTTCACGTCCATCAATAATTATTTCAAAACCATCTCGTGCGCGATGCAAAAGCCAGAAACCACCTCCTCCCAAACCCGAGGCATAAGGCTCGACTACTGCTAGCGCTGCTGCTACAGCTACAGCTGCGTCAAATGCATTGCCACCTTGTTCCAGTATCTGCTCTCCAATTCTGGTTGCTAATGGGTGCGCTGTTACTACGGCATAGCCTGCATGATTTGCTGTCAAATACATGCTCAATATTAGGCAAATAATTGTTCTCATAAGGTTGCGATATATTTGTTTTCGTATGGCGGCCTTCATTTTCTTTCTCCCGTGTGATGAAAGTAATAGTCGCTTGTTTGTTTGACACGAACTGACCGAAACTGTAGCATCACGCGGCTTATAGTTTCAGGTGCCTTCAAGATAACAATCTTGAAGGTGAAACGGGAAACTGGTGCGTCTTTCTACCATAACTTTGTAAAGATCATTCCAGTGCTGCCCCCGCAACGGTAATTGAGCTCATTGTTTGCAAAATGCCACTGTGCAACCGCATGGGAAGGTGCAAACTTTAAGCAGCATCGCTCATAAGCCCGGAGACCGGCCTGAAGGCTATTTTTGGCACGATATTACGGAGGGTGATATTTGCGCAAAATAACGGGCCGTCGCCTACGACGGTATTACCGTTGTCTAGTTGCGTCTACTAGTTATTTCTCCGCATATCGTGATTTTATTAATTGACATCGCGCGGGTGTGCGTCGAGGAAAATAAGTATGGCAAAATTTTTTTTACCGGTGACTGGTCTTTTATATCTGGGCGTTTATGCTACCACAGTGTTGCCGGTCGGCAAGGTTTACGAGGAACCCATCGTTGTGACGGCAACCCGAACAGCTCAGACGGCAGATGCCACACTTGCAGCAGTTACGGTGATTACTCGCCAGGAGATTGAGCGTTTGCAAGCCAGATCTATTCAAGACCTGTTTCGTGGTCTGCCGGGTATCAATATTGCCAATAGTGGCGGACCGGGTAAGCATACGGCAGTTTTTATGCGTGGGACGGAGTCGGATCATATCCAGGTTTTGATCGATGGTATCCGCGTCGGTTCGGCGACTTCCGGTACAACTTTATTTGAGAATATCCCCATCGAACAGGTCGAGCGTATTGAAATTGTGCGTGGTCCACGTTCTAGTTTATACGGTACAGAAGCAATCGGCGGTGTTATCCAGATTTTTACTCGCGAGGGTGAAAGAAAAGGTAAACCCAGCTTGAGTTTGGGTGGTGGTAGTTACGCCACGCTGAATGGCTCTGCCAATCTTTCCATGGGCAACGCACAAGGTTGGCTCAATCTGGGAGTCAGCGGAATTGGTACGGGAGGATTCAACGCTTGTCGCGGTTCGCCTGTTTCTGGGTGTTTTAATCCTGATCCAGATAAGGACAAGGATGGTTATCGTAATATTTCTGGTTCAGCCCGAACAGGGTATCGTTTTGCCAGCGGTCTTGAAATAGCAGCTAATTTTCTCCATGCTGCCGGTAAATCCGAGTTCGATGGAAGCCCATCTTTTGCGCTCAACAAATCGTTAATCACGCAGCAGGTTTTTGGTGGCTCTGCGAGCTTCTCCCCGCTGGATGCTTGGCGAATGAAATTGACTGCAGGACGAAGTCGAGAGAACCTGGATTCTTTTGAGGATAAAATCTTACAGACCCATTTTAATACCCAGCGTGATACGGTTATGCTGCAAAATGATTTGGCGCTGTTCGCTAATCAACTAACGACTCTTGGTGGCGATTACCAGTATGATCATGTCGACAGTACGACTCGTTTTGCAGTGGGCTCACGGTATAATTGGGGTGTTTTTGCACAACATCAGGCAACCATCGCTCGTTATAACTTGCAGGCATCATTGCGTTTGGACAACAATCAGCAATTTGGCAGGCACGTGACGGGAGGCATAGCCTGGGGTTATGCCCTAACGGATAGTACTCGCTTGCTAGCTAGCTTTGGCAGCGCCTTTAAGGCTCCCACCTTTAATGAACTATACTTTCCGAGCTTCAGCAATGCGGAACTACGACCAGAGGAATCCCGTGGTTTTGAGCTGGGCGCTAAAGGTAATACTGGCTGGGGAAATTGGTCACTTAATCTTTATGAAACTCATATTGATGATCTTATTTCATTTGATCTTAATAGTAATAGTATCGCCAATGTCGATAAAGCACTTATCCGTGGGGTTGAAGGCGTGCTCACTACTCTGATCAAGGGCTGGCATGTCAATATGAACCTTACTCTGCTTGACCCGGTTGACAAGTCTGCCGGATTCAACCGAGGCAATATTCTGGCGCGTCGCGCCCGACAATCGTTTCGCATTGACACCTTCCGCACTTATGGCGAATATGGTTTAGGCGTATTACTGTTGGCGGAAGGCCGACGCTACGATGATCCGGGCAATACACGCGAGCTTGATGGTTATGTTAAAGTCGACTTGCGCGCTGAGTATCAGATCAATACGCATTGGCGATTACAGGGGCGTATCGAGAATATTTTTGACAAGCAATATGAAACTGCCGCATTTTTCAATCAACCAGGAAGGAATTTTTTTGCTACTCTGCGCTATCAACCCTAATTCTTTGTAGAGGAGTTCCAGCATGCTCGTATTATCCGTCCGTAATCAAATAATCATAGGCAGTGTCCTAGCGGTACTGCTGATTATGACACGTAGTCATCATTTTGCTGCCATGCACACGCTGCCCGGTGCCTCCTGGGCAGTTTTCTTTCTAGCGGGGATATATCTCAGATCGGTATCATCACTGCCTTGGCTGCTGGCACTAACATGGCTACTGGATTTTTCAGCTTATAAATGGGGTAGCGGCAGCAGTGATTATTGTTTGACGTATGCTTACGCTTTTTTGCTGCCGGCGTACGGTTCGCTGTGGCTGGCTGGCCGTTGGTATGTTTCTCAATACCAGTTCTCCTGGCGCGGATTGCTGCCACTTTTCTCGAGCATGGCGGTGGGGCTGGTTCTTTGTGAGTTATTTTCTAGCGGAGGTTTCTATTTCTTTTCAGGCCGATTTATAGAGCCCACATTGATAGGTTTTGGTCAGCGTTTTGTAAACTATTTTCCACTTTATGTTGGATCTTTTCTGCTTTATACCGTAATTGCTATTGGTTTGCATAGTATTGTTAAAATTATCGCTAGTAATCGCAGCCTGCGGCAGGTAGTCAATGGATGAAACAGCGGAACTACCTACGCAGGAACAGCGTTATCGAATTCGCATGCAGCGTAAGAAAGCAGTTGTGGACTCAGCTATTGTACGTGCGGATAAAAAAAAAGGACTGCTTCTACTTCTGACCGGTAACGGCAAGGGTAAATCCAGTTCTGGCTTTGGCATGATCGCCCGCGCTTTGGGCCATGGTATGCGTGTTGGTGTGGCTCAGTTTATCAAGGGGCACTCGAATACGGGTGAGGAAGCTTTCTTTCGTCAGCAGAACAATGTTATCTGGCACGTGCTGGGAGAAGGCTTCACTTGGGATACGCAGGATCTGGTGCGCGATACGGCAACTGCCCAACGTGGCTGGAAGATTGCTCAGCAGATGTTGCAGGATTCATCACTGGACTTAATCCTTCTCGACGAACTTACTTACCCGCTTAAATATGGCTGGCTGGATTTGGCGACTGTACTAGATGATCTAAAAAACCGTCCAGCAATGCAACATGTTGTGATTACCGGACGTGGTGCTCCTGAGGCGCTGTATGCAGCAGTAGATACCGTTACGGAGATGCATGACAAAAAGCATGCTTTCCAAGCAGGCATTCAGGCACAAGCTGGTATCGACTTGTAGTAGCATCTTGCGTTACTTGTAGGCGACAGTTTTGATAGAGCTACGCAAGGTTGTATGTTCACAACAAATAAAACTGACTGCTTCATAAAGCGCTTTGGATTTCATATAAAACCAAATAGCTTATTTTCCACAAGTCCAGGTGGTTTGTTGATTTTCTACATGGGTTCACAGATGGCTTGCAACTTGGTTTTAAATTGAGTAGCATTGACCACTCTATCTGTGGGGAATTGTTTTGTAGTTTCGGTAAAAATCTCTTGATTACCCCTTTTTGCTTGAAAATAGATAGTCAAAAATTGTAGGTTATTAACTATAGCAACCAAAAGAGGGGGGGTCCGTTTTGCAAATTAATCTAAATAACTTAAAAAGCTCATCTCTCAGCCTGTGCGGTATTTTTCTTTTTGCCACCTGTGTTTATGCTGAAACAGATTATGAGCACGAGGCTTATCTTGAGGGGATTTATGATCAAGGGCTGATTGAAAGCGTGACCGGGTTTAAATATAACGAAACGAATTTTATGAAATCGTTAGGAATTAAATTTGGTGGCTGGACAGAGATCGGTTTTACAGGCAACCCTGATGATCCTAAAGGCACTAATGGCCCTGTTACGTTTAATGATGGTCCTAATGAATTCAAGTTGCATCAGGTCTATGGTTTTATTGAACGGGAAGTAGATACCAGTGCGAGCACGATTAATTTTGGCTTCCGAGCCGACCTATTATATGGCACCGATGCCCGTTTCTCAACGGCATCAAATTTTGACGTAAATATTCTGAATAGCGCTAGTGAACGTAAGCTAGTATTTCCGCAAATTTATGTCGATACTTTTTTACCAATTGGGAATGGTATAACTGCTACCGTTGGTCACTTTTATACTCTGATCGGATATGAGGTTGTGCCTTCCACTGGAAATTTCTTTTTCTCTCACGCCTATGCCATGCAATATGGTGAGCCGTTTACTCATACCGGCGCGTTATTGTCATACCCCATTAATGAGAACATTACGATCAGGGGGGGCGTGGTGGCTGGCTGGGATGCTTTTTTTCATCAGCCTGCTAATTTTCTTGGCAGCGTGGCTTATACCACAGATGATGAGAGAACATCGTTGACCGCATCGTTGATTACCGGGGATGTGAAAACCGATGGTCTGAATAGTCAGCATAACCGTACCATGTATAGTCTTGTATTGGAGCATGACATTACAGAGAAATTACATTATGTGCTTCAGCATGATTTAGGTGTTGAGGCAAAAACTGCGCTGAGTCGTGCGGCGCAATGGTACGGGATAAATCAGTATTTATTCTATGATATTTTGCCAAGCTTAAGTATGGGCTTACGTGTTGAGTGGTTCCGAGATGATGACGGTGTCAGAGTACTTGGTAATGGAAGAGGTGAAAATTTTATTGGGGTGACGGGCGGATTGAACTATACTCCAATAGCTGGATTTACCTTGCGTCCGGAGGTGAGATATGATCGCTCAACAAGAGATGCGGCATTTAAAGATGGTAGAGACAATGATCAGATTTTACTGTCTATGAGTGGTATTTTTCGGTTTTAGAATGCTGGCTTATGGCATTGGATTGTGGGTGTTTGTTGCTTAGACAGACAAGGTATAGTGGTAGCTTCAGCATATATAATTAATATTTAGAATTAACAAGACGAAGCGATTAAGTTTGATATAAATAAGGAGAGAGACATGCATG
>DOOY01000026.1 GCA_003514765.1 Nitrosomonas sp.
TGCGTTAAGACTAAATCTGTATCTGGAAAGACAGCTTAAATACATTGACTTTTTCGCCAAATGCGCCAGGCGCATAATTGAGGCCCTTGGTAAATAAATCGCCATATTGATAATAGGCAGAAATACGCGCATTAAAACCGTCGATGACATAATTCACACCACCTTCGACTTCTTCGCGGTTACTGCTGTTATCAGGTTGCACGCTGGTATATCTACCATAGGGTTGGAATTGACCAATTCCGATTTTGGTAGGAAATAAATAAAGTCCGGTTACAGTCCAGGATTGTCCGTCAAAAATACAAAAACAATCGGGGTCAGCAAATGCTCTGCTGTCATAATCCGCATAAAAATGCTTATACTCGCCGTTCACAGTGACAACACCGAGATTTTGCGGCAGTACTTTTTCAAACAAAACATCGGTAACCAGTCCGAGAAAATCGCTGCGGCTTGCAAAGGAACCGGCACCGTTATTCTGATAAGCAAAGCCAAAAGCGACCGCCAGAATATCACCGGCTGTTCCGTAATATGTACTGCTGGTATAGTAGCCTGGATTATTCTCAGGGTTCAGGAAATTATACGTTACACGCCCCGCCCATTTTACGTCATCCCCCTGATTGGGCCCCAGGTTATCTTTTGAAGACAAACCCCTGTAAACGCCACCTGCGTAACTTAATGTGCCAGGAATAAACCTTGGTTCAACGCTGCCCCAGATTGTACCACCGTCATCACGGCCATATCGGCCTGCGCCTCCGGCACCGAATTTGGTACTGAAGTCACTTGGAAAGAAAGGGGTTTTAAAAGGATCATGTGTCGCCTGATAATAGGGGCCGCTCAATTCTCCCCGTTCTGTCGGCACCAGCATGCGCCCGCCCCAGACATTAAAATGACTGTTGTATTCAAATTTACCCACTGCATCCAGCACCGTGAATAGAATTTTAGGACTATCACCAGCATGTGTATTATTACACCAGAAACATTCGGTATTAAACTCGAATTTGATAAAGCGATGAATCTGGCCATTGACATAGATACGGGCATTGTCATTGCTGTAACGGTCCCGGTAATTGTTCTGCGCGTTTTGCGCCCAGATACCTGAACCTCGATAACCGGCACCGATTGTCAACCATCGATAGTCGTCATACTCCATTCTAAATTTGAATTTATCAAAGCCAACTTTTACGCCGCCTATTTTGGTATGGTTGGCTTTAAAGTCATTGCCGCGAAGCCACCAGTCAAGGTTTTCTCTATCACCAACACCGCCTGTTTCGTCATGGCCGGGATCGGCTTTGAAGTCATCCGCATGGACATTGGACGCCAGAACCGCGGCAATAATTAGAACGATTACTAAAGTAAAAATGGAATAGATTTTTCTCGGGCTATCGCTCAGACGAAAATGCTGCGACTTACTTTCTTCTAATCCATATTTGTCTGGGCAGGGTCTGCGATGCATTCCTTCAAGATTAATCTTCATTCATGAATCTCCCTTTAATTAATGATGATAGATAAAACACAAACAATTTGATGAAGCAAAACGAAAAGCCTTACATCAGTGGTTTCTAAACAGTCAACATGCCTACATGTAAAAAACAGCTTGCGCGATCTGGTTTTTACCGCCCAAGCGATTGTTAGAATTTATTGAATTTATTAATTTTTGTTGATGAATATAGCTTTAAAATTTTTGAAAGTAAATAATAATTTTTCAAGATACTGCGATACATTGATGCTTGTCAGTAAACATTTTTTATGCGCGAAGACAAAGTACCCTGACTTACTTATTTTTTATTGATGTTCCATCAGCGTCATTTTGAATGGAGTGTCTGCTGTCACGTGGGTGGGAATGGATTAAATTACCGTGCCGGTGCATATTGGCGTGCAACATTCTTTTTTCCCGAATATGCCTGATTAAAACAGCAAAACAGAATATCAGTGCGCCGAACAATACAATTGTTGCGCCGGAAGCTATATCAAAAGAATAACTCAGATACATACCACCTGCCCCGATCAGGGCGCCAACCGCGACGGAATATAGCTGCATCGCACTAAAACTGTCCGTCATCATGCGCGCTGTCATTGCCGGCATAATCAAGGTGGCCGCAATCATGGTCACTCCAACGATATTCATTGAAACAATAATAGACAGTGTCAGCAGCAGTGCAAATATCAATTGCACGGTTTCTGTTTTAATGCCAAAAATCTTTGCTGCTTCGTTATCGAAGGTTGAAAAAAGTAATGGCCTGTACAAAAAAAACATTGTAACCATAGTCGCTGCAGTAACCAGCCCGATGATAATCAGATCGTATCCGGTAATACCCAGGATGTTGCCGAATAACGCAGAATCAAGACTGCGGTTTAAAGTACGGTGCTGGCTGATAATGACCACACCCAGGGCAAACATGGCGGTTGTTACTATGCCGATAGCCGCATCGGATTTAATTTTTCTGTTTTTTGTCATTTGATTGATCAGCAATGCTGCAAGCAAACCCATGGCGCCAGCGCCAATGTAATAATTAAAGCTGAAAACGAATCCAATGACTGCGCCACCAAATGCAGCATGTGACAAGCCATGCCCGACATAGCTCATGCCGCGCAATACAACATGCACGCCGATTAAACCACATAATGCGCCAACCATGACTGCAGCCAGCAGACCGTGCCGGAAAAATGCATAAGTGAGTGGTTCAAACAAAAATTGCATCAAGGATTATGGTTGAGTTTCAAGGGCGTGCTGTTGGCGATCAAATAATAGTCGCCATGTTTGATAATGACGATTTCGCTGCCATATGTTTTAGCGAGAATTTCATTGGTGAAAATATCGCTTGGGCGGCCTTCCGCGACCACACCATTATTGAAACAAATTACCCAGGGCAAATGCGAGGCAACAGCATTGAGATCATGCGTTGTCAGCAAAATCGTCATGCCCTGGCTGTTGATGTCACCCAGCAGATGCAGTACTTCGTGCTGGGTTTTAATATCCACACCGGAAGTCGGTTCGTCCAGCACTAAAAATTGCGGATTATTGATTAATGCGCGCGCAAGAAACGCACGCTGGCGCTGTCCGCCCGAAGTATGCGCGATATGCTGATGCAG